>JAHWKC010000049.1 GCA_019348095.1 Pseudomonadota bacterium
ACGCCCCGGCACCGGCTCGTCCAGCACGGGCGCGAACGCCTGGCGCAGTCGCTCGCGCAAGGCGCGCTCGGCGGCGATCTTCGCGGCGATGCCGGGATCCTCGCGCATCGCCTGCTCGACCACGGCCGCGCCGGCGGCATCGAGTTCGCCGTCGACATAGGCGTGCAACATCGGTTCGGACAGCTTCTTCATTCCCGGTTATCTCCCAGCATGCGCTGCAGCGCCTCGCGGCCGCGTGCCAGGCGGCTGGTCACGGTGCCGATCGGCACCTCCAGCGCCGCAGCGGCCTCCTTGTAGGACAGCCCCTCGACCAGCACCAGCGCCACCGCGGTCCTCTGTTCTTCCGGCAACCGCGCCATCGCCGCCTCCACCGACAGCACCACCGCGTGCGCATCGACACCCGCATGGCCCACGGCCTCGCCCTCCTCCTCCGGGGCGAACACCCGTCCACGCCGCTGGCGCGCACGCACCTCATCGAGCCAGGCGTTGCGCACGATGCCGAACAGCCACGGCTCCAGTGCCTGCTCGGGCCGCCACTGCGACGCGCGTGCCAGTGCACGCTCGATCGCGGTCTGCACCACGTCGTCCGCGTCCTGCGGATGGCCGGTCAGGCTGCGCGCGAATCGCCGCATCCGCGGCAGCAGCTCGCACAGTCGTTGATGCATCGGCGGGTCGGTTTCCGGGGACTTCATCTATCAATACGTCCGGGGCGGGCGATTTCTTCCATTCAGCGTGGATCTCGGTGCGGTCTGTACGCTGGCGCCGCGTCGCGCCACGCCCGCACGAGTTTTGTGACGCGTTCGTGCAGCGCATGCATCGCTGCGATGCACGATGCGCCGGATGCTAGCACCGGCGCCTCCCGCCCCTGCCCTGCTCCACGGACCCTTGCACGCATGTTCATCTGCCGTCGCCCACTGCTGCCATTGCTTATTGCCGCGCTGGTGCTGGCGGCCATGGCCATGCCGGCCCGTGCCCAGCTGGTCGGCGGCATGCGCGCAGGCAGCCTGCCGGTGACGGTCCCCGGTCAGCCGCGCTTGCCCCGCGCGGTGCCGCGGCTGCGGCGCGACCTGCCCGATGTGGTCCCCGAAGCGGTGTCGCGGCTCGGCAACCCCCGGCTCGAGCAGCTGCTCAGGCGCCACCCGAAGCTGCTCGACGTCGATCCTGCCGGCGCACTGGTGGTCCGCAGCGAGGTGGTCGCGATAGACCCGGGCGACGAGGCGCTGCAACGTGCTCGCGCGGCCGGCTTCAGCGTCGGCGACGAGCGCACGCTGCAGGCCCTAGGGCTGCGCATCGTCGTGCTGCGCAGTCCCCAGGGCACCGGCACCCGCGCGGCATTGCAGCAGCTGCGCCGGCTCGATCCGGCGGGCAGCTACGACTTCAACCACCTCTACGCCGGTGCCGCCGGCGCAATCGCCGCGGGCCCGACGCGCGCGCCGGTGTCCGGGCCGGCCGCACCTGCGGTGCGGATCGGTTTGATCGACAGTGGCGTGGCGCGGGGGCATCCGGCGCTGGCCGGGGTCGACGTGCACAGTTGGGGCTGCGACGGCGCGCCCGTGGCCGATGCGCACGGCACCGCGGTGGCCTCGTTGCTGATGGGCGCAGCGGACGGTGGCGCGGCGTCGGGAGGCACCCTGTTCGCGGCCGACATCTACTGTGGCCGCCCGACCGGGGGCGCGGTGACCGGCTATGCCGAGGCCATGGCGTGGCTGGCGCAGGAAGGCGTCGGGGTGATCAACCTGAGCCTGGTCGGCCCGCACAACGCCCTGCTGCGGCGCGCGACCGAGGCGCTCGCGGCGCGCGGACACGTGCTGGTGGCGGCGGTCGGCAACGATGGCCCGGCGGCGCCGCCGCTGTTCCCGGCGGCATATCCCGAGGTGATCGGCGTCACCGCGGTCGACCGCCGCCAGCGCGCGCTGCCCGAAGCCGGGCGCGGCGTGCAGGTCGATTTCGCCGCGCTCGGCAGCGAGCTGCGCGCCGCACGGCCCGACGGCCGGTGGGGCACGGTGCGCGGCACCTCGTTCGCCGCACCGCTGGTGGCCCGGGCCGCCGCCGCCGAATACCTTGCTGCGCCCGACCCGGCCCGCGCCGCACAACTGCGCGCGCAACTGGCCGAGCGTGCGCGTGACCTGGGGACCGCCGGCCGTGACGACACCTATGGCCATGGTTTGGTTGCGCCGGCTCATCCGGCCGCGGCGGCCGGCTCACGCTGAACGAACGCTGAGTGCGCCCGGAGCGGCGGGAAGAAACCGGCGAGCCCGGTCGTAATCCCTGCAAGAGCCGCGGAATGGTCCGCCGCCAGAGGAGACGACACCGATGAATTCCAGACTTCTGCTGCCCAGAATCCTGTTCACCAGCCTGCTCGCCCTGCATCCGGCCGCATCCGCGCAGGAGGCTTCGGCCGATGCGGCCGCCGCCGCAGCCGCCGCGGCGCAAGCCGAGGTCCCGACCGGGCAGCTCGCCGAGCGCTACGCCGACCTGGTCGGTTCGACCGAAGCCGCGGCCGAGCTGGTCCAGAGCATGCGAGCGGACGCCGATACCGGCAGCGTCATGGGCTATGGCGAGATCGACATGGCACTCGCGCTGTCGGGCGCGCTGATCGAGGCCGGCGACGCCGCCGACATCGACGCCGCCACCGCTACGGTCATGCAGCTGCGTGCCGACGGCATGGGCTGGGGCGAGGTCGCGCAGCAGCTCGGCTTCAACCTCGGCGACGTGGTCAGCGCCGCCCACCGTGTCGACGCGGCCGGCCAGGCCGGCGCGCAGGCCGGAGCCGGTCTGGCCCTGGCCGAACAGGCAGGCGGCCGCGCCGCCGCAAGCGCCGGCGCCGATACCGCGGCGTCGGCCCGTATCCAGGCCGGCGCGGGCGCGGATGTGGCGGCCGATGCGCGGGTGAACGCGCGTATCGACGCGGGCCTGCGCGGCACCACCTCCGGGCGGCCGGTCGGCGTCGGCGTACCGGTCCTGCCGCAGCGGGTGGAGCGCCCGGAGCGCCCGGTGCGTCCCCTCGGCGGCGGTCGCTGATCCATGTCTTGATCCGTCGAGCGCGACCGGCGCTCGACGGCTTTTTCTTTGAGCGCCACAGGGTTACCCGATGACGCGTTTGTGTTCCACCTTGATGTTCGCGGCCCTGGCCGCGACCGGCTTCGCCCACGCCGCCGACGGCAGCACTACCGTCGGCATCGGCGTCGACTACAACAGCGGCGACTACGGCTCGGAGATCTCCACCGACATCCTGTCGGTCCCGCTGGACCTGCGCCACCGGCGCGGCAACTGGAGCCTGCGCGCAAGCGTGCCGTGGCTGCACGTGTCGGGCGATCCGAACGTGCTGCCGGCGGTGGGACCGGTGCCCAACTTCAACCCGATCGGACGCGGCCGCACCGGCCTGATCGGCGGTCCGCCCGGCGGCGGCGAGGAAGCCGCGCCCGAAAGCGGCAGCGCCTCGGGCATCGGCGATGTGACCCTGGCCGCGGCCTACTCGCTGCCGACCGGCAGCGCGTTGGGCGTCGACCTCGGAGCCAACGCCAAGATCGCCACCGCTGACGAGGACAAGGGCCTGGGCACCGGCGCCAACGACTATGGCGTCAGCCTCGACCTGTACCGCGACTTCGATGGCACCGTGCTGTTCGGCGGCGTCGGCCACACCTGGCTCGGCAGCTCGACCTATATCGACGTCGACAGCGTGCAAAGCGGCAATGTCGGCGTGAGCCAGCGCGCCGGACGCGGCCGCCTGGGCGTGATGTACGACCACCGCACCGCCAGCGCGAGTGGGCTGGACGATCGCCGTGATGCGATCGCGTTCTTCAGCCTGCCCAACGCCAGTGGCGGCAGGATGCAGCTGTACGCCAGTCGCGGCCTGTCCGACGGCAGCCCCGAATGGGGCGCGGGGATCGCGCTCAGCACCGGGTTCTGACGTTCGAGGCGCCAAGGTGCCTGCTGCCGCGCCAATGCTTCGGTGAAAAAGCCCCGCACTCGCGGGGCTTTTTCATGGCTCGCCCCGGGTAGAGCGGGACACGGCGACAGGCGCCTGCGCGGTCATCGCCCCGCGGCTCGGGATTCATCAGGCGCACCGCCACCGAGCAGGTCGACGATGCGCGGGGTGATCGACCGATTTACCACGATGAGTTCGGCGGCCGTGGTCGGCAGGCTGAAGCGCCGCCGGCCGGCACTGCCGGGATTGACGAAGAGCACCCCGTCGCTCTCTTTGATCAGCGGGCGATGCGAATGCCCGGACACGACCACGTCGACCCCTGCGGCGGCCGGATCGATGTCCAGCGCGGCCAGGTCGTGCAGCACGTGCACGCAGATTCCGCCGAGGGTCACATACTGCGCCTCGGGCACCGCCTCGGCCCATTCGCCGGTGTCGATGTTGCCGCGGATCGCCGTCACCGGCGCCAGCGCGGCGAGTTCGGCCAGGATCTCCGGCCGCCCGATGTCGCCGGCATGCACGATGTGGTCGCAGCCGCGCAGGAATGCAATCGCCTCCGGCCGGAGCAGGCCGTGGGTGTCGGAGATGAGGCCGATGCGGAACATGCTGAGGGTCCCGGGTCGTGAGGCTTTTCAGCTTGGGCGAATGTCCCGATGCCGTGCCGGGCAGCCTAGGCTTGCGCGCGCTTGCGCGCGGTGAGGGCAGGCCGTACCGCGCGTTGCTGCGGGAGGCGTTCCGCCACACAGCAACAGGCCACGCATGCGCGTGGCCCTTGGTTCGACGTTAAGCGCCGGCGCGAGCCGCGGCAGGGAGCCGCGGCCAAATGGTGCGTGCCCTCACCCCAGCGCTCTCCCGTTTCAGCGGGAGAGGGGGCACAAGCTGGCCGGTCCGGGGGCGCTGCGCGGGGACAGGCGCGAGCCTACGCCCACGGGTCCTGCAGCACGATATTGGCGTCGCGGTCCGGCCCGGTGCTCACCATTGCCAGCGGGCAGCCGGAGAGTTCCTCCAGCGCACGCAGGTACGCGCGGGCGGCCGGCGGCAGCTGCTCCCACTCGGTGATCCCGTGGGTGGACTCCTGCCAGCCGGGGAACTCAAGGTACACCGGCTCGCACTCGTCCCAGCCCTGCGCATCCAGCGGGGCGTACTCGGTCTGCTTGCCGCGGTACTGGTAGCCGATGCACATCTTCAGGGTCGGCATGCCATCGAGGATGTCGAGCTTGGTGATGCACAGCCCGCTGATGCCGTTGATCGCGACCGCGCGCTTGAGCGCGACGATGTCGATCCAGCCGCAGCGGCGCGGGCGACCGGTGGTGGCGCCGAACTCCTGGCCGCGCTTGCGGATGCCCTCGCCGACCTCATCAAACAACTCGGTCGGGAACGGGCCGCCGCCGACGCGGGTGGCATAGGCCTTGGCGATGCCGAGCACGTAGTCGATCGCGTCGGCGCCGACGCCGGTGCCCGCCAGCGCGCCGCCGACGGTGGTGTTGGACGAGGTCACGTACGGGTAGGTGCCGTGGTCGATGTCCAGCAGCGAGCCCTGCGCGCCTTCGTACAGCACGCGCGCGCCGGCCTTGCGCAGCTCGTGCAGGATGCCGGCGACGTCGGACTTCATCGGCTGCACGTATTCGCCGAACTCCAGCGCCTCGTCGAGCGTGCGCTGGAAGTCGACCGGCTCGACCTTGAGGTACTGGGTCAGCACGAAATTGTGGTAATCCAGCGCCGCGCGCAGCTTCTCGGCCAGCTGCTCGGGATAGTGCAGGTCGGCAATCCGGATGCCGCGGCGCGCGACTTTGTCCTCGTAGGCCGGGCCGATGCCGCGACCGGTGGTGCCGATCGCCTTGCCGCCGGCGGCCTTCTCGCGCGCCTGGTCCAGGGCGATGTGGTACGGCATGATCAGCGGCGTGGCCGGGCTGATCTTCAGCCGCGAGCGCACGTCGATGCCTTCGGCCTCCAGTTCCTCGATCTCCTTGCGCAGCGCGGCCGGGCTCAGCACCACGCCGTTGCCGATCAGGCACAGCGCACCCTGACGCAGGATGCCCGAGGGAATCAGGTGCAGCACGGTCTTCTTGCCGCCGATGACCAGGGTGTGGCCGGCGTTGTGGCCGCCCTGGAAGCGCACGACCGCGCCGATCTGCTCGGTCAGCAGGTCGACGATCTTGCCCTTGCCTTCATCGCCCCACTGGGCCCCGAGAACGACGACTGACTGACCCATTGCATTGCTCCTGGCACATGGAAATCCGGCGTGGGGCCGGCTTGGCGGAAGGCTCCGCACACACAAAAAGCCGAAGGGAACGCCCCTCCGGCTTTTGTGCATTATCCGGGTTTTGGGGGGTGGGGGCCAGAGCGTAGAGCCGAGCTTGCCCGGCTGGCTCGGGCCGCTCGGTTGTGCGGCTCCGGCTCCGGGTAGGAGCGACGTGAGTCGCGATAGGGCCGGCCGTGGGGTTGGTGGTCGCGACTTACGTCGCTCCTACAAAACTCGCGGCTGAAGCCGCTCCTACGAAAGGCTGCTACAGGCGTACCAGCCACAGGGCCAGCAGCCCGATCCCCAGCACCATCGCGCCGAGCATGCGCACCTGGCGGTCAGGCAGCGCCAGCAGCTGCTCGGCGGCGCGCTTCCAGGCCTGCGGGGCGAGGAGCAGGAACAACCCTTCGATCACCGCGACCAGGCACAGCGCCGCCAGCAACTCGCCCATCAGCGCCTCAGCGGTCCTCGCTCAGGTACTGCAGGAAGGGGTCCTCGCGGTCCAGCACGATCACCGACTGGCCATCGTTGAAAGACTCGCGATAGGCCTCCAGGCTGCGCTGGAACGCGTAGAACGCCGGGTCCTTGTTGGCCGCCTGGGCATAGGTCCGGGCCGCCACGGCGTCGCCTTCACCGCGCAGCAGCTGGGCGTCGCGCTCGGCCTCGGCCACGATCACCACCTGCTCGCGGTCGGCCTGCGCGCGGATGGTCTGCGCCGCCTCGGCGCCCTCCGCACGCAGCCGGCTGGCGACCTGCTGGCGTTGCGCGCGCATGCGCCGGTAGACGTCCTGGATGACCTGGCTGTCGGTCGGCAGGTCGATGCGCTTGATGCGCAGGTCGACGATCTTCACCCCGACCGTCTCGGCACCGCGGTTGATGCCGGCAAGCTGGCGCTCGATGATTTCGGAACGGTCGCCGGAGACCACCTCCTGCAGCGTGCGCTCGTTGATCTCGTTGCGCAGCGAATCCTTGATGATCGGGGCCAGGCGCGCGACCGCGATTTCCTCGCTGCCGCCGGTGGCGCGATAGAACGCACGCACGTCCTCGATCATGCCGACCGCGAAGAAGTCGACCGCGACGTCCTTGCGCTCGGAGGTGAGGTAACGCTCCGGCTCGGCGTCGAGCACCGTCAGGCGCCGGTCGAACACGCGCGCGGTTTCGATCAGCGGCACCTTGAAATGCAGGCCCGGACCCAAGTTGGTGCGGGCCACCCGGCCCAGGTTGAGGACCATGCCGGTCTCGCCGGGGGCGACCACGAACATCGAGCCGAGCAGGCCCAGCAGCACGAGTGCTGCCGCGGCGATCCATACGGAAAACTTCATCGGGCCACCTCTTCACGGCCGCTCGGGCGCGCCGGACGGATGCTGTTGCGGGAGGATCCGGAGGTGTCCGGCGGCGCCAGCAGTTCCGGGGTCAGCATCGGCGCCGCTGGCCGGTCGGAGTTGCGCGAGTCGCGGTTTCCGCCGGCGCCCTCGGCCATCGGCACGTAGATCAGCTGGCGCGAGTCGCCGCCGACGACCTTGCGGTTATCGGCCAACACCTGCTGCACGGTCTCCAGCCACAGCCGCTTGCGGGTGACCTCCGGCGCTTCCTGGTAGGCGTCGACCAGCAACGAGAACCGGTCGGCGTCACCTTCGGCGCGCGCGACCGCGGCGGTCTTGTAGCCTTCGGCGGTGGTGCGCAGGCGCGCGGCCAGGCCGCGGGCCTCCGGCACGATCTGCGCGGCGTAGGCGCGGGCCTCGCTGATCAGGCGGTCCTTGTCCTGCTGGGCGCTGTTGACGTCGTCGAAGGCTGGCTTGACCTCTTCGGGCGGGCGCGCATTGGCCAGGTTGAGCTCGGTCACGACCAGGCCGGTGCGGTAGGCCTCCAGCGAAGCCTGCAACTGCTCGCGGGCAGACACCGCCAGCGCGTCACGCGCACCCAGCACGGTGTCCAGCGTGGAGCGGCCTACCTGCTCGCGCACGGTACTCAACGCGGCCTGCTGCAGCATGAGGTCGGCATCGCGGGTACCGAACAGGTAACGCTGCGGGTCGTTGACCCGGTACTGCACGTTGACCTCGACCTGCACGATGTTCTCGTCGCGCGTCAGCACCGGCACGTTGGTGCTGAAGGTCTTGATCTCGGTGGCGTTGACCTTGGTCACCCGCTCGATCGGCCAGGGCCACTTGAAGTTGGGGCCCGGCTGCATGATCCGCGCGACCTGGCCGAAGCGCTGCACCACGCCGCGCTGTTGCTCGTTGATCAACACGAAGCAGTTGAACACCAGCCACAGTGCGAACGCCAGCAGCACCCAGCGCAGGATGCCGCCGCCACCGCCGCCATCGAACAGGCCGCGCAGCGGATCGAGCAGCGCATCGAGCCCGTTGCCACCAGGGCGTTGCCGCGGCGGGCGATTGGACCCGCCGCCGGAGTTGTTGTTGCCAGGGGTGTTCCAGGCCATGCCCGCTCCCAAGTGGAAAAGTCTCGAATCTGCGATCGTGCAAACGTGCAGGCGGCCTGAAGTCAGCAATCGCGGCGCCCGGTGATTCTAGGTGGGGGCCCGGGTGGGCTCAAGCAAGCCCCGGGCCAACGTGGTCACCGTCGTCCTCGTGGCCGATGCCTCGCTCCTCGACCAGAGCGCGCAAAGCCTCGCCGTGCTCCTGCACGAGCAGGCGCTGGGCGTCGACTTCGGCAAGGTCGACCTCGAGTCGCCAGCCATGCTCGTCGGCGTGTTCGCTGCGCACCGCACCCAACTCGTGCAGGCGCGCGCGCAGTCGCGCCGCGCGTGAGGGCACTTGCACCTCGCCGCGAACGTGGCGCAGCTCCAGGGCCTCGCCCACGGCGGTTCGCAACAGGTCCAGACCCAGCCCGTCGCGGGCCGAGAGCCATACCCGCAGTCGGCCCTGCTCGGCCGGACGGTCCAGCCGCGGCCGCGTGCGCGGGTCGGGGGCGCGCTGTTGGCTGCCGTCCGGGTGCGGGCCGTCCGCGGCCTGGTCGTGGTCGAGTTTGTCGATCTTGTTGAACACCAGCACCTGCGGGATGTCCGCCGCGCCGATCTCGTGGAGCACCTCGTCGACCTGGGCGATGCGCTCGTCGCGCAGCGGGTCGGCCGCATCGATCACGTGCACCAGCAGGTCGGCCTCGCGCGCCTCCGACAGGGTCGAGCGGAACGCGGCGACCAGCGCATGCGGCAGGTCCCGCACGAAGCCGACGGTGTCGGCCAGCACTGCGCCGCCGCCGGCCAGCTCGATCCGGCGCACGGTCGGGTCGAGCGTGGCGAACAGTTGGTCGGCAGCAAAAGCCTGCGCGCCGGTCATCGCGTTGAACAGGGTCGACTTGCCGGCATTGGTGTAGCCGACCAGCGCCACGCGCGGTAGCGCGCTGCGCATGCGCGCGCGGCGCATCTGGGTGCGCTGCACTTCGACCTTGCCGAGCCGCTTCTGCAACGACTCCAACCGCTGCTGCAGCATGCGGCGGTCGAGCTCGAGCTGCGTTTCACCCGGGCCGCGCAGTCCGATCGAACCACCGCGCTGGCGCTCCAGATGGGTCCAGCCACGCACCAGGCGCGTCGACATGTGCTTGAGCTGGGCCAGTTCGACCTGCAGCTTGCCCTCGAAGCTCTGTGCCCGTTGCGCGAAGATGTCGAGGATCAATCCGGTGCGATCGACCACGCGGCGCTGCAGGATGCGTTCGAGGTTGCGCTCCTGGGTCGGCGAGAGCCGGTGGTTGACCAGGATCAGGTCGGCCCCGGTGGTATCGGCGGCGGTCTTGAGCTCCTCCAGCTTGCCGCTGCCGATCAGGGTGGCGGCATTGGGCCGGTCGATGCGCGCGGTCAGCACCGCGGCGACGCTCGCGCCGGCCGAACGTGCCAGGTCGGTGAACTCCTCCATCAGCCCCTCGTCCGGCGGGCCGCCGGCATGCGGCTGGATCAGCAGCGCGTGCTCACCCTTGCGGGATCGTTCAAAGAACACGCGCGCTCCTCATGTGGTCCACGACGATGGCCTCGACACGCAGTTCTTTACAAGCACGCGCGTGCTCGCGGCGTGGTCGTGATCACGCGGCGTCAGCGTCGTCGCTGCCGTGGCCGTCGTCCGACTGCACGTGGCCACCGCCGGGCCCTACCCGCACGTTGCGCGCCGGCACCACGGTGGAGATCGCATGCTTGTAGACCATCTGGCTGACGGTATTGCGCAACAGCACCACGAACTGGTCGAACGACTCGATCGTGCCCTGCAACTTGATGCCATTGACCAGGTAGACCGAGACCGGCACGCGTTCGCGGCGCAGCGCGTTCAGGAAAGGATCCTGCAAGGATTGCCCCTTAGACATCGTTGTTCCCCCACTGTGTTTTCTAGTTATAGGGCGGCAGTCGCGTGTGAAAGGCCGCATTGCCGCTGAGTGCCCCGACCGCGGCAACCCGGCCGATGGTAGCGCACTCGGCCGGCGCCGGACCCGACCGGATGCGGCGTTTGCGACGCCTGCCGATGCAGGGCACGTCGGGCGTCGCCTACAACGCCCGCGGGTGTAGGAGCGGCTTCAGCCGCGATCGGGAAACACGCTGCTCCTCGGCCGCGGCGGATCGCGGCTGAAGGCGCTCCTACAGACGCGGAGTTCAGACAAACATCGCCAGTGCCTGTTCCAGGCCGGCACGGTCGCTCGCCGGGTCGAACCAGCGCGCATCGAGTTCGCCGCGCAGCCAGGTCAACTGGCGCTTGGCCAGTTGCCGGGTGGCCTGGAGGCCGCGCTGGTGGAACTGCGCGGCATCGGCAAGGCCGTCGAGGTGCTCCCAGGCCTGGCGATAGCCGACCGCGCGCAGTGCCGGCAGGTCAAGCGGACGGGGGTGCGCCTGCAGCTCTGGACGCATGCGCAAGCCGCGGACCTCCTCGATGAAACCCTGCGCGAGCATCGCGTCGAACCGTGCCTCGATGCGCTGGTGCAACACCGCGCGTTCCTGCGGCGCCAGCACCAGCTTGAGCACGCGCACCGGCAATCGCGCGGTGGTGGACACATCACGCTGCCATTCGCTGATGCTGCGCCCCGAGAGCCGGTAGACCTCGAGCGCGCGCTGGATGCGCTGGGCGTCGGTGGCGTGGATACGCCCCGCGGCCTCGGCATCGACCGCTGCCAGTTCGGCGTGCAGGGCAGCCCACCCACGCGCATCGGCCTCGGCCGCCAGCAGACAGCCGAGGTGGCCGACGCGCCGCCGATGGTCCGCATCGGCGCCGCCATCACCGCTGCCGCCTGGCGGGCCGCCATCGACGCCGAAGTGGCCGCAATCATCTGTTGCACCCGCAGCGGCGCGACGGCCCGAGCCATCTCCCGCTTTCGGCCGACGGTCCCGTTGCTCGCTGTCACCCCTTCGCTGCGCACGGCCCGCCAACTGGCGATGGCCTGGGGTGTGCAGTCGGCGGTGTCCGCCGAGCGGCCCACCACAGACGAGATGGTCTGGTTCGCGGTGGAGGAGGCCAGCCGAGCCGGCCTGGCCAAGCCCGGCGACATCGTCGCCGTGCTCGCCGGCTCTCCCAAC
>JAHWKC010000004.1 GCA_019348095.1 Pseudomonadota bacterium
CGACCGAGGGCGTGATCAACTCGGTCGCCGACGCACGCCAGGCCGTGCGCCAGCGCTACAAGGAAGGCAGCGACGTGATCAAGATCACCGCGACCGGCGGCGTGCTGTCGTATGCCAGGTCCGGCGACGCGCCGCAGTTCACCGTCGAGGAGATCGAGTCGGTAGTCGGCACCGCGCGCGACTACGGCTACAAGGTCGCCGCGCATGCGCACGGCGAGGAAGGCATGAAGCGCGCGGTGCTCGGCGGCGTCGACACGATCGAGCACGGCACCTACATGAGCGACGAAGTGATGTCGCTGATGAAGGAGCGCGGCACCTGGTACGTGCCGACCATCTATGCCGGCCGCTTCGTCGCTGAAAAGGCGAAGATCGACGGTTACTTCCCCGATGTCGTGCGGCCCAAGGCGGCGCGCATCGGTGCATTGATCCAGGACACCGCGGCGCGTGCGTTCGATGCGGGTGTCAAGATCGGCTTCGGCACCGACATGGGCGTGGGACCGCACGGCGACAACGCCCGCGAGTTCCTCTACATGGTCGAGGCCGGCATCCCCGCGGCCACCGCGCTGCAGGCGGCGACCATCCGTGCCGCCGAGGTACTCGGTGTCGACGACCAGGGCGTGATCGAGCCCGGCAAGCGCGCCGACATCATCGCGATGCCGGGCAATCCGGTGGCCGACATCAATGCGGTGATGGACGTGGATTTCGTCATGAAGGACGGCCAGGTCTACCGGATGCCGGACGCCGGGCGCGAGCCGGCCGGCCCGGACGCGTGAGCCGCGCATGAGCGGCGAGTGGATGGGCTACGTCGCCGCGACGCTGACCACGGTGGCGTTCGTGCCACAGGCGCTCAAGACCCTGCGCAGCCGCAACACGCGCGATATCTCGCTGAGCATGTACGTGGTGTTCACCGCCGGCATCGGCTTCTGGCTGGGCTACGGCATCTGGCTGGAGTCGTGGCCGATGATCGGCTGCAACAGCGTCACCTTGCTGCTGGCCGGCGCAATCCTCGGGATGAAGCTCCGCTACGGCTGAACCTCGTCGAGCCGACGTCGTAGGGTGGGCATGCCTTTTGTGCCCACCATCATCGGGGCGGCGGGCACAAAGGGCGCGCCCACCCTACGAGCGCAGATCTTCTGTCACCGAACCACGCCCGCGGCTGGCGACGATGTAAGCCAGCAGCCACGCGCCCAATGCGATGCGCTGCGCAATCGGCCCCGGCACCAGCACCGGCGGCAACGCGGCCAGCAGCAGCACCACGATCGCGCATACCGCCATCAGCATGGCCAACATGCGCCACGCCGCCACCCGCCCCAGGCCCGCCGCGAGCAGCAGCGCACCCGGCACGAAGGCGATCCACCACAGCGTCCAGGCCGTCGCATGACCGCGGCTCTGCGCGCCATCGAGGTCGCTCGGGTCCAGCGGCAGCAGCCCTTGCGCGGCAAATGCCAGCGCCGACCACGCCAGCAGCCAGCCACCGATGCCGGCACTGCGCCGCGCCGTGTCGGGCAGCCGCGCGCGCAGTGCCACCGCCGTGACCGCCAGCAACACCCCTGGCAGCACGAAACCGAGCAGATTGAACGCCAGCGCCCGCGGAATGCCGCTGGCGCCGAGCAGCCCGAGCGGGTGCTGCGCGTGCAGGTAGCCGTCGAGCATCGCGGCAAAACCGATCACCGCGCTGGCGCACAGCAGCGCGCCGATCCAGGCGGCGTGGCGCGAAACGGGCGGGAACGTTGGGTTCATCGCGCAATGCTAGCGTGCGCGGCGCCGCGCGCGGCGGGCGGGTTGCCCCGGCTGACCGATGCCCCCATCTTGCGCACACCTGCGACCGACCGGATTTGAAAACGATGATTTCCGAAACCGCCACGCCCCACGTCTTCGATGCGACCACCGACAGCTTCGAGAGCACGGTGCTGCAGAAATCACTGCAGACCCCGGTGCTGGTCGACTTCTGGGCCGAGTGGTGCGGGCCGTGCAAGCAGCTCGGGCCGATCCTGGAAAAGCTCGCCGGCGAGTACCACGGCGCGTTCGAGCTGGCCAAGGTCGACGTCGACAAGGAACCGCAGTTGGGCGCGGCCTTCCAGGTGCGCTCGATCCCCACGGTGTTCCTGGTCAAGGACGGGCAACTGCTGGACGGCTTCCCCGGCGTGCTGCCGGAGGGCCAGATCCGCGAATTCCTGAAGCACCACGGCATCGAGCCGGCCACACCGGCCGAGCCCGAAGATGCCGCGCCGGCCGAGGCCGCGCCACTGGATCCCCATGCCGAGGCGGCGCGGCTGCGCGCGGAGCTCGCCGCGGCGCCGGACCAGGACGAGCTCAAGCTCGACCTGGCGCTGGCGCTGATGCAGACCGGCGCCACGGGCGAAGCCGAGCAGCTGCTCGACAGCCTGCCGGCCAACCTCGCGGTCGACGACCGCGCGCAGCGGGCGCGGGCGCGGCTGGCCTTTGCGGCGCTGCTCGAAGCCGCGCCGCCGGCCGAAATGCTGGAACAGGCGCTGGCGGCCGATCCCGACGACCTGCGCGCGCGCCACCTGCTGGGCGTCCATCACATCGTCGGCGGCCGGCCCGAGGCCGGGCTCGAGCAGTTCATCGAGATGCTGCGCCGCGACCGCGGATTCGAGGACGGCCTGCCGCGCAAGGCATTGATCGACGCGTTCCGCATCGTCGACGACGCGGCACTGGTGGGGCGCTATCGCCGCAAGATGTCCTCGCTGCTGTTCTAGCGCTCAGAAGCTATGGAGCTTTGGGATGCGCAAAGGACGCAAAAAAGCGAAAAATACGTCGTTCAATGCATCGATGCGGTGCCGGAACAGCTACTGAGAGCCAAGAGGTGACATGAATTTCGGGAGCATCGCCGGCCCGCTGGATTTCTCTTCGCCCTTTTTTGCGCTTTCGCGTTCTTTGCGGACCAACCGCACTACTCGTCCCGCAGCTCAGGCGGCAGCGGAACCTGCCAATGGTCGGCGCCGAGGGAGTCGTCGAACAGCGTGATGCGCAGCGCGGCGCCGTTGTCGCTGGGCTCGATCGGGCGGTTCGCGCTGCGCAGTACCGGCGGTTGCGCATCCAGCCGCGCCTGCAGCGGCCGCGGGTCGTCGCTGCGCTTGCGCAATGCCAGCAGCGTCGCCATCAGCCGCCGCCGCGCGGCATGGTCCTGGCCGCGACGGGCGTAACCGACATAGGCCGGCGCTGCTACATCCGCCAGGAGGCAGCCGATTGAGTTGGCGAGGCAGTCAAAGCCCGCTAGGCCGCTGCTCGCCGCTGGCTGCCGGGCCGCATCGGCGGCGAACCGCTCGCGCGCCTGCTCGTTGCAGTACTGCGCGAACGCCGAGGCCGAGCGCGCCTCGGTCATTCGCTGGTCGTAGAACAGTCGACTCGCGCCGCGTGGTTGATGTTGCCTCCAGTGCGGGTTGGCCTGGAGCGCGCGCCGGGTGAAGTCGAACTCACCCTTGAGTGCCTCGCAGACCAGCCCCTCGCCGGCTCGCGGGGGTGCGAATGCGGTGGCGCATTCCGCGGGCAACGGATAATCGGCGGGCAGTTCGGCCAGCATTTCGGCGAACAGGGTGGAGGCATCGGTCACGGTGTTGATCGCGAGCATGCTCACGATGAGCGAATTGGAGTGCGGCACGAACCGGCGCCAGGTCTCCGCCATCCCGCAGACCCCGGCCAGGCCGCCGGCCACGTCGCCGTCGACGAAGGCCAGGCTGTAGGCGGTGCGCTGCGCGCTCATCGCATTGCCGACCTGCGGAAGCGGCCTGTCCATGCGCGGCGCGAAACGGTTGCGATAGTGCCCATAGGCCGATAGCCCCTCGGCCCGCCGGATCAGCGGACGCAGCGCGTCGATGCGACCTGCGTAGGCGGCGCGATCACTGCGTACCTGCGCCAGGCAGCCGGTTTCCCGCAGCGCGCATAGTGCAGGCTCCTCGTCGTGCCCGACCTCGAGCGCCGGATATTCGGCGGCCGCGACGCTGCGGAAGCCGCCCGCCGGCGCGGACCCCAGGGGTGAATCGGCGAAGCGCCGGATATCGAGCTCGGCGATTTGTTCCAGTCGGGCCGGCGGCACGTCGCGGTCCAGCAGCCACAGCGTCGCGAACGCATTCCGGCCGGGCGTGTCCATCGGCTGCTCCATCAGCGCCAGCGCCGCCTCCTGCCCGGCGCTCGGGCCGCGCAGGCGCGACACCGTGTATAGCGTGACCAGGCCCAGTGCGACCACCGCCAGCCCGCCGAAGATCCGTTGCGCCCAACGCTTCATGTCCCGTTCCCTGGTTTGCGCCTCGACGGCAGAAAAGTCGCGTCGAGAGCCATCCTCCGGCACGCCGTCCGGCGCCCTCACACCGCACTCACACGGTGACCGGTCGAGTATCGGCGGTTGGGAGTGGCCGGGCAAACGGCGTTCACAGCCAAGCAGCCGCAGGGGTATGCTCAACATCCGCGACAGGGGGCGGAGATGTCTTTGACCGTGCCGGACGAACAACACACCGCACCGCCGCTGCCGGAAGTCTCCGGCTACCGGCTGCTGCGCGTGATAAACCACGGCGGCATGTCGACGGTGTACCTGGCCGAGCAGCTGGCCTTGTCGCGCGAGGTCGCGGTCAAGGTCATGGCGCCGCAGGCGTTGTCGGACGAGGTCAGCCGCCGCCGGTTCGAGAACGAGGTGCGCACCATCGCGCGGCTCGAGCACCCGCACGTGGTCACCATCTACGAGGTCGGCCGCACCCGCGAAGGCCTGCCGTACTACTCGATGCCGCACATGTCGCGCGGCCACCTCGGCCAGCGCTCGTTCCACCAGGAGGTGCTGGCCGGCGACGAGAGCCGCGTGCTCGCGATCACGCGGGCATTGCTGTCAGCGCTGGAATACGCGCACGCACGGGGCGTGGTGCACCGCGACGTCAAGGCCGAGAACGTGCTGTTCAACGACTCCGAGCGGCCGATGCTGGCCGACTTCGGCATCGCGCTGCGCCGCGGCTTCGGTCCGCGCGTCACCGCCAGTGGCCTGGCGGTCGGCAGCACCGCCTACATGGCGCCGGAACAGGCCCGCGGCGAAAGCGTGGACGGCCGCGTCGATTTGTACAGCCTGGGCGTGCTGGTCTGGGAGATGCTGACCGGCGAGTTGCCCTATCGCGCCTCCGATGCGCTGTCGATGGCGGTCATGCACGCGCAGGACCCGATTCCGAAACTGCCGCCGGCGCTGCGCCACTGGCAGCGCTTCATGAACCGGGCACTGGCCAAGCAGCCCGGCGAGCGCTTCCACGACGTCGCGCAGATGCGCGAGGCGGTCGAGCAGGTCGAGAAGCGGCGCCCGCTCTCGGCGGTGATTCCTCCGCTCCAGCGGATGCTCGCGGCCATGCGGCCGCGTGCGCTGCCGCTGCTGATCGGCATCGCGGCGATCGCGGTGGCGATCACGATTGTGCTGCTCGCACGCGGCGATGGCGGCTCCGACGGCTTCTTCCGCATGGCCGGCAGCGATGAACCGCTCGCTGCCACCAGGGTCGATCCGACCGAATCGATGATGCGCCCGCTGCCCGAGGCGCCGCTGCAGACGGCGCTGGAAAACGCGCGCCGGCAGATCGCCGCGCGCAACCTCACGGCCCCACGGGGCGACAACGCCTACGCCAGCGTGCTGGCGGCGTGGGAAGCGGACCCGGACAATTCGCATGTCCAGCAGGTGATGGGTGAGCTCACCGGCGCCTTCACCGGCGAGATGGTGCGGCACTTGCGCAATGGCAACATCGACCGCGCTCGCGAGTACCTTGGGCATGCCAAGCGGCTCGCGCAGCAGACCGGCACGGTTGGCTCGGGCGCCCAATTGGCCCTACGCGAGCAGGCCGGACAGGCCCTGCTCGCCCGCGCCGAGGCCGCCGCGCGCGTGTTCGACCGCGATCGCGTGCAAGCCACCGCAGCGCTGGCGCAGGAGTTCGGGGTGACCGGCGATGCCGCCAGGCGGCTGGTCGCCGTCGCCGAAAGCATCCCGCGCCGAGGGGAACTGCTGCCGGGCGATCCGATGGGCGCGGTCATGGGCAGCGGCGATGTCGCGCTCAGCCGCAGCCCGGTCAGCCGTGCCGAATACACCCGCTTTACCACCGCCACCGGCCGCGAAGGCGCGCTCTGCCGCGAACGCGTCTCGCTGCTGCGCGTGATCGACCCGCGGGACTGGCGCGCGCCCGGCTTCGAGCAGGACGACAGCGAGCCGGTGGTGTGTGTGTCGGTGGCCGACGCGGAAGCCTACGCGCAGTGGTACAGCGAGCTGACCGGCAACGACTACCGCCTGCCAAACGCGGCCGAATCGCGCCAGATCGCCGCGGCCATCAGCGGCCGCGAAATCTCCCTGTGGCTGCGCGACTGCGGCGAGGACTGCCAGCAGCGCCAGGTGCGCGGCAGCTCCTGGCGCAGCGAACAGAACCAGCGCGCGCTGAGTGCCTCGCGGGGATACGACGACGTCGGCTTCCGCCTGGTGCGCGAGCTGTAGCGGCGCCCGCGCCGGCGCAGTCCCGTAGAGCCGAGCTTGCTCGGCTTCGCGAAGTGCAGCGGAGCAAGCTCCGCTCTACGCAGCCCACCAGGCCTTTGTAGGAGCGGCCCATGGCCGCGACCTGTTCGTCCAGGTCGCGGAACAGCTCGGTCCTGACCCCAGCGGCGCGATTGCGGATCGTGGGTCGCGGGTGGAAAGGCATCGCGGCCATGGGCCGCTCCTACAGGGGTTTCGACGCAAGCCGTGTAGAGCCGAGCTTGCTCGGCTTCATGGAGTGCAGCGGAGCAAACTCCGCTCTACCTCGCCGCCCGCGCCTTGGTCGGGCAGGCTGCGTTTTCACCACCCGTTCTCCACAGGTGTGACCGAATAAGTGCTGCGCCCCAGCGTCGGCGCGACGACGCGTGCCAATTACCGAGACACTGACGGCGCTTCACCTTTACGAGGGAAGGTCTCCGATGAGCCCGCTCGCCAACCTGCGGTCCCGCGCCAGTCGCCAAGCCTCCGCTCAATGATGCGCGGCGATGAGCGATCCCCGCCCGGTGGGGCAGGCCAGAGCGGCCTGCAACCGAGCGGGTCGACTCGGATCCGGCCGGGCGCGTCGCGCATGTTTTCCGCAGCATCGGTGCTGTGCGTTGGCGGCTGCGGCGGCGTGCAGTCGGCGCTGGATCCGGCCGGCCCGGCGGCGGCCGTGATCGCCGACACCTGGTGGCTGATGGCCATCGGCGCGACGCTGATCTGGGCGCTGGTGATGGTGCTGCTGTGGTACACCCTGGCGCGGCGCCAGGATGGTCCGGAGTTTGCCCATGGCACGAGCTTGATCGTCGCCGGCGGACTGGTGTTTCCGTCGCTGGTGCTGATCGCCTTGCTGGTCTACGGCACCGCCACCGGCCGCTCGGTGATGGCGACGGAGCAGCCGGTCGACCTGGTGGTGGAGGTCGAGGGCCGCCAGTGGTTCTGGACCTTCCGCTACCTCGACTCCGACGGCCGCCCCGCGGCGGCCACGCGCGACGTGCTCGCGCTGCCGCTGGATGCGCTGGTCGAGTTCCGCGTCAGCAGCGCCGATGTGATCCACAGCTTCTGGATCCCGCGCCTGGGCGGCAAGATCGACGTGATCCCCGGCCGGGTCAATACGCTGCGGCTGCGCGCTGACGTCGCCGAACCGATGCGCGGACAGTGCGCGGAGTTCTGCGGGTTGCAGCACGCGCACATGAGCTTTGAGGTGGTGACGTTGCCGGCGGCCGAGTTCGATCGCTGGCTGGCCGCCGGCGGCGACACACCGCTGCCGAGCTCCGCGCTTACCCCCGCAGACCCCGCCGCGCCCGCGACCGAGCCACAACCGTGACGCCGGCGCGCTCCGCTGCCTGCGACGACGACGACGACCGCCTGGCGGCGCTGCACCGCGTCTGGAGCAATGCCTCCGGACTGGTCGGCCAGCTGACCGCAGTCAACCACAGCACCGTCGGGCTGCGCTTCATCGCGACCGGCTTCGCCTTCCTGCTGGTCGGCGGGATGCTGGCGATGTTCATCCGGCTGCAGCTGGCCTGGCCCGGCAACCAGGTGCTAGACCCGGAACGCTACAACCAGTTCGTGACCATGCACGGCACCACGATGATGTTCCTGTTCGCGGTGCCGATCATGGAAGGCTTCGCGATGTACCTGATTCCCAAGATGCTCGGCGCGCGCGACCTGCCGTTCCCGCGCCTGAGCGCGTTCGGCTACTGGTGCTATCTGTTCGGCGGGCTGTTCCTGTACTCCAGCTTCTTGTTCGGCGGCGCGCCCAACGGCGGCTGGTTCATGTACGTGCCGCTGACCGGCCCGACCTACACCCCGGGGCTGAGCGCGGACTTCTGGCTGATCGGGGTCACCTTTGCCGAGATCGCGGCGGTGACGGCGGCGGTCGAGCTGATCGTCGCGATCCTGCTGACACGCGCGCCGGGCATGAGCATCCAGCGCATGCCGCTGTTCGCCTGGTACGTCCTGGTCACCGCCTTCATGATCGCGTTCGGCTTCCCGCCGCTGATCCTGGCCAGCGTGCTGCTGGAGATCGAGCGCGCATTCGGTTTCGCGTTCTTCGCGGTCGCCCGCGGCGGCGATCCGCTGCTGTGGCAGCACCTGTTCTGGCTGTTCGGGCATCCGGAGGTCTACATCATTTTCCTGCCGGCCGCAGGCGTGGTGTCTAGCCTGATCCCGACCTTCGCGCGGCGGCCGATGGTCGGCTACAGCTGGATCGTGCTGGCGGTGATCGCGACGGGCTTCCTCAGTTTCGGGCTGTGGGTGCACCACATGTTCGCGGTCGGCATACCGCTGCTGTCGCTGAGCTTCTTCAGCGCGGCGAGCATGGCGGTGGCGATCCCGACCGGCATCCAGGTGTTCGCGTGGCTGGCGACGCTGTGGACCGGCAAACCGTGGCTGCGCATCCCGATGCTGTACCTGGTCGGGTTCTTCTTCATCTTCGTGCTCGGCGGGCTCACCGGCGTGATGCTGGCGCTGGTGCCGTTCGACTGGCAGGTGCACGACACCCACTTCGTCGTCGCACACCTGCATTACGTGCTGATCGGCGGGATGATGTTCCCGCTGTTCGCCGGGCTGTACTACTGGCTGCCGCTGATGACCGGGCGGATGCCGTCGGAGAGCATCAGCCGCACCGGCTTCTGGCTGGTGTTCCTCGGCTTCAACCTGACCTTCCTGCCGATGCACCTGACCGGCCTGCTCGGCCTGCCTCGCCGGGTCTACACCTACTCGGCCGAGTTGGGCGTGTCGTGGCTGAACCTGTTCTCGACCGCGGCGAGCTTCGTGCTGGCGATCGGGATCATCGCGGTGCTGGTCGACGTGGTGCTGTACCTGCGCCACGGCCGGCGCGCCGAGCGCAATCCCTGGCGCGCCGGCTCGCTGGAGTGGGCGGTGCCGGTGCCGGTGCCGCCGTACAACTTCGCCTCGGTTCCGACCGTCACCAGCGGCTATCCGTTGTGGGACCGGCCCGAACTGGCCGAGCAGAGCGCGCGCGCCGATGGGCTGCTGGCGCGCGGTCACCAGGGCAGGCGGGAGATCCTCGGCACCAACCTGCTCTCGGCGGCGCCGGAGCAGGTGATCCGGGTCTCGGGCTCGACCTGGCTACCGCTGCTGAGCGCGTTGTCGATCGCCGCGCTGCTGACCTGCTTCATCGCCAAGCTCTACCCGCTGGCAGCACTCGCGCTGCTGCCTCTGATGGCGATGTTCGGGTGGTGGCTGTGGACCACCGGCGACCGCCATGCCCCCTCCCACCGCGATGCGGCCGCGGACCTGCGGTTGCCGACGCAGGCGCTCGCACGCAACGCGCCGGGCTGGTGGGCGCTGGTGATCGCGCTGCTGATCGACGGTTCGTTGTTCGCCTCGCTGGTGTTCTCCTATTTTTATCTGTGGCTGGGCGCGCCGGTGTGGCCGCCGCCGTCCAGCACGATCGGCGGCTGGGCGCTCCCGGTGATCGCCGTGCTCATGCTCGGTGCCAGCGAACCGGTGATGCGCTGGGCGCTACGGGGCAACGATGGGAATCGTCCGGCTCGCCTGCGGCTGGGGCTGGCGATGGCTGCAGCGCTGGGCCTGGGTTTCCTCGCGACCCATGTGCTGGCGCTGTCGGGCGCGGTCGGCGCGCCGCAGACACATGCCTATGCTTCGGTGGTGTGGACGCTGGCGGGCTTCCACGGCGTGCACCTGCTGGTCGGGGTGCTGGTGGCGGCGCTGGTCTGGGCGCGCTCACGCCGCGGCCATGTCGATGCGCTGCGCCGGCTCGAGCCGCGCATCGCCGCGGCGTTCTGGCGCTACGTGGTGGCCCAGGGCCTGGTCATGTGGGCGGTGGTGCAGCTGTTTCCGAGGATGCTCGGATGACCGGCCGACTGGACCCGTATCGCCTGACCGTCGCGGCCGCGCCGCTGGCGGTGTGGGCGCTGCATTTGGTCGTCGTCTACGGCCTGGTCGGGCTGGGCTGCGCGCAAGACTGGCATCTGCGCCGCATCGCCGGGCTGGAACTGCTGACCTGGACGCTGCTGCTGGCCACCGCCGCGGCGCTGGGCGCGATCGCATGGCTGGGTTGGTGGTCATGGGAGGGCTGGCGCCGGGTTTCCGGCCGATCGCCTTGTGCCGGCGAGGCGGCCGAGACGCTGCAGCGGCGCCAGCGGTTCCTGGGTCTGGCCACGCTGCTGTCGGCGCTGCTGGGCTTCATCGCGGTGGTATTCACCGCCACGCCCATTTTCATGCTGCCTTCGTGCACCTGAGGAGTTCCATGTTCGGTCGCTCCAGAAAACCCGCTCCGCACAAGAAATACACCCGCAAGGTGCCCAGCGTGATGGCGCTGCACAAGCATCCGATCCATCCGATGCTGGTGGTCTTCCCGATTGCGTTCCTCGGCACGATGTTGCTGACCGACCTGGCCTGGCTGCTGCTGCGCGAGGAGTTCTGGGCGGTGGTGTCGTTCTGGCTCAACATCGGCGGCCTGGTGATGGGCGTGGTCGCCGGGGCATTCGGCATGGGCGATTTCCTGATCCTGCGCGAGGTGCGCAACCACGTGTCGGCGTGGAGCCATTTCATCGCCGCGGTGATGCTGTTGGCGCTCGCGGCCGCCGGGGTATGGCTGCGCTGGCCCGACCCGGTCGCCGCGGTCTGGCCATGGGGCCTGCTGCTGTCGGCGGTGACCGCAGGTGCGGTGATGGTGGTCGGCTGGCTCGGCGGCACCCTGAGCTTCCGCCACGGCATCGGCGTGTATGGCGAGAAACCGCCGCCGCCCGATGCCGAGGGCAACACCCCGGCGGCGGAATAGTCCGCGCAATTTCTGCGGGCCGGTTAGCGTGCCGGCCTTACCCGGCCGGCCCGTCCTGCAGCGGCGGCGGTGGCAGCGGCGGCACCGTCTCGGGCTTGGCTGCGGTCAATCCGGCCACGGTCAGCAACAGCAGCAAAGGCACCCAGCCGAGCACATGGTAGAAGCCGGCGCTGTGGCGGTCACGGCCCTGCTCGAGCTCGAACATCGCCACCCCCAGGTACAGATGGACGGCCACCGCCAGCACGACCACGGTCAGCTTCAGTATCAGCCACGCCCCGATCGGACCATAGGCGATCAGCACCATGCCCAGCGCGATGGTGACCAGCCCGGCCGGCGACATGATCCGGAAGAACAGCATCCCGGCGATCGGCACGAAATGCGCGCGGTCGGCATCGGCTTCGGCGCGGTGGCGCGCCGCCAGCAGGCGCGGCAGGAAAAACAGGCCGGTGAACCACACGGTCATCGCCGCGATGTGGAAGAACTTCAGCCAGAAGTACACGCGCTGCTCCGCCGATGCCGTGAACTGCCACCGTATTCACGCACGCCGCAAGGCATCGTGACGCTCGGACTCGGCGGCGCGAGCCGATCGCATCGACCCTGCTTGCGGTTTGCTACGGTTCGACGATGCGCGCGCGTCCGCCCCGGAGTTGCACCGTCGCAAGCCTCGCCGCGCTGGCGGCGGTGCCTAGTGCCGCGCTCGCGCATGGACCCGAGGAGGCCCCCACGCTCGCGACCGCCTGGTCGCTGTCGCCCTGGTTCCTGGTCCCGGCACTCGCACTGCTGGCGCTGTACCTGCTCGGCCTCGGCCGCCTGTGGCGGCGCGCCGGCCCGGGCCGCGGCGTGTCCCCGGTGGAGGCGACCGCGTTCGCCGCCGGCGTGCTGGCGCTGTTCCTGGCAGCGGTGTGGCCGCTGGACGCCTATGGCGAGTGGTCGCTGGCCGCGCACATGGGCCAGCACATGCTGCTGCTCGCGTTCGCCCCGCCCCTGCTGCTGGCAGGCCGCCCGATGGCGGGCATCGCGCATGCGCTGCCGCGCGCCTGGTCGGGGCCGCTGCACCGTGCCGTCGCAGGGGTGCACGCACGCGCGGTCGCCGGGCTTGCGCCCGCCACCGCCGCGCAGGCCGCGGTGATGGGTCTGTGGCACCTGCCGGCCGCGACCGCCGCCGCGCTTGCCGACGACGGCGTGCACTGGCTCATGCACGGTAGCTTCCTGCTGGCCGGGCTGTGGTTCTGGGCGGCGCTATGGCACCGCGTACGCGAGCCGTCGGCCGGAGTCGGCCCGGCGCTGGTCGCGATCGTCGTGGTGATGATGCAGATGGGCTTCGTCGGCGCATTGCTGACGTTCTCGCGCCGCGCGCTCTACCCGGTCTATGCCGAGCGCGCGCCCGTGCTTGGACTGGAGGTGCTGGCCGACCAGCAGCTGGCCGGACTGATCATGTGGGTGCCCGCAGCGCTGCCCTATCTGATCGGCGGGCTCTGGCTGATGCGACAAGGCCTGCAGCGCGCGGAGCGGCGCCAGGCCGGCGCGGACGTGCAGGCGGCGAAGGCGTTGGACGCGGATCAACGCGGAAACAGCGGACAAGACATAGGCAAGAGCGGAAAGTAGTAAGTAGAAACAAAAAAACTTTTCTGCTCTTATCCGCCTTTTTTCACTCTGATTCGCGTCAAAGGACCTGGCTTTGGCTCTGCGACGAGGGGACAAGCCGCAACATCGCGCGTGGCCACTACAATTGGCCGCATGTCCAGCTCCCCTGCCCCGCGCGCCAGCTTCAAGGCGACCCTGCTGACCGGTCTGCTGACCCTGTTGCCGCTGTGGCTGACCTGGGTCGTGGTCAAGTTCGTGTTCGTGCTGCTGTCGGATGCCAGCCGCCCGTGGACCGCGCCGGTGCTGGTGCAACTGGCGGCCATCAGTCCCGGGACGTTCGGCTGGCTGGTCCAGCCGTGGGTGCAGACCGCGATCGCCTTGATCGCCACCCTGTGCGTGATCCTGCTGTCGGGAGTGATGGCACGGCGCGTGTTCGGCCAGCGCATGCTGCGCTGGTTCGAGTCGCTGATCCGGCGCATCCCGTTCGCCAACACCATCTACGGCAGCGCGCGGCAGCTGCTCGACATCCTGCAGACCAAGCCCGGCGGCACCCAGCGCGTGGTGCTGGTCGACTTCCCGCACACCGAGATGAAGTCCATTGGTTTTGTCACCCGCGTGCTCAGGGAGCACGGCACCGGTCGCGAGCTCGCCGCGGTGTACGTGCCGACCACGCCCAATCCGACCTCCGGATATTTGGAAATCGTGCCGGTCGAGAAGATCACCCCGACCGACTGGACCGTCGACCAGGCGATGAGCTTCATCATCTCCGGCGGCGCGGTGTCGCCCGAGTCGATCCCGTTCTCGCCGCCGGCGGCCGCGGGCCCTACGCGGTCCATTTAGGCGCGACCGTCCGTTGCAGCGGCCGTCTCTTCCGACACCTCGATACGTCGTGAGCAGGTCCTACGCACGTTCACTACGTAACAACGTCGCGCGAGTTAGATTTTTTGGTCCATTCCCAAGCAGGAGCAGGTCGTGGCCAAGATCGACATCGAACGCAAGAAAACCGTGTGGCCGTGGATCGTCGGCCTGATCGTGCTGCTGTTGGTCATCTGGGGCCTGTTCGAGTTGCTGGACAACGATGCCGAACCGGCCATGGTCCCGCCGGCGGCGACCGCGCCAATGACAGATCCGGCGGTGGATCCCGCCGAACCCGCCGCGCCGATGGACCAGCCGGTCTCCGTAGCGCCGATGCCGCCACCGCCTACCGATGCCGACAACACGTCGATCCCGGTCGGGGCGATCATCATCGGGCCGAGCGAATTCCTGGGCCAGCCGGTCGTGGGCACCGCCGAGGTCGCGGATGTTCCGTCCGACCGTGGCTTCTGGCTCGAACAGGCCGGGCAGCGCATTTTCGCGGTGATCGCCCAGTCGCCCAACATGGAAGACGAAATCAACATCAACGCTGGTCAGCAGGTGCGTCTGGCCGGAATCGTCTACGACAATGCGCTGGCCTCGCAGATCGCCGGCGGCCTGGACTCCGAAACGACGCAGATCATCGCCGACCAGCCGGCGTTCCTGCTGGTCGATGCGCGGAATGTCGACATCATGGATCGCTGAAATTCAGGATTCCGACTGACTTCCAGATCGTCGCCTTTGAAGGCCGGGATTCCCGGCCTTTCTTGTTCCCTGGAAGCTAACGCTGAATCGCTTCGCAGCACCAACCTAATCGTGAACACGACGTCTCAACATCTCGATCACGCCCTCGGGACGGTGCGCTTACGTTCCGCCCGGTATGGTTTCGGGCCCGGAAGCCAGATCCCCTTTTCTCCGGGAACAACAGGAGTTTTTGGCTCCTCGGAGACTTTTCATGCAACAGAAGACACCTTACTCAGAAGGTACAAACCAGAATCCGGGCGCCAGCGCTATCGGACACCTCGCGCGTCTCCATGATCTCCACGATTACAAGGTCGCTCATGGCGAGCCGCACGTGCGCGGCTGGCACGTCAAGACCGCGGATGGCCGGGAGGCCGGCAAGGTCGACGACCTGATCGTCGACACCGAGGCGATGCAGGTGCGCTACCTCGACGTCGAGTTGGACAAGAAGACCTTCAAGCTCGACGAAGATCGCCATGTGCTGCTTCCGATCCGCGATGCCCGACTCGACGACGACGAAGACGAAGTCCTGCTTGGGGCGATGACCGCCGACCAGCTGACGGCCCTTCCGCCGTACCGGCCCGGCGACGCGATCGCCTCCGGCGCGATGCCACCGCCGCGCGCGGAGGACACCCAGCAGTTCTATGGCAAGCGTGGTGGAACCGGCGGCGTGCAACGTATGACACTTTCCGAAGAGGAAATGAGGGTCGGCAAGCGCGAGAAGCAAGCCGGCGAGGTCGACGTCCACAAGTCGGTCGAGACCGAGCACATGTCGAAGAAGGTGCCGGTTTCCCACGAAGAGGTATCGGTCGACCGCCGTCCCGTATCAGCCGACTCGCCGCGCGCGGGCAAGATCTCCGAGGACGAAGTCCGCATCCCGCTGAAGGCCGAAGAAGCCGTGGTCGAGAAGCGCGCGGTTCCTAAGGAAGAGGTCGTAATCAGGAAGAAAACGGTGGCCGGTGAACAGAAAGTCGAGACCGATCTGAAACGCGAGCGCGTCGACGTTGACCGCAAGAAGTCCTGACGCACCGACAAGTGCATCCGCGGACTCACGCAGATTGCAGTCTGCTGATTCCGTTGAAAAACGAGCCCATAAAAGACCGGCAGAGATGCCGGTCTTTTTATGGCTGCTTTAACGGAATTCTGGAACCGATGACCTTTGGCCCATGCTGCGTTCACCGTGAGCGATGACGCTCTGGGTTTATGCTCACCCGTCCACACCGGAGATAGCGATGAAACCCAACGCAGCCCATTCCCTGCTCGTCCTCGCCTTGGCGGCGGCCATCGCCGGTTGCACGTCGATGCCGGGCGCCAACACCGGCAGCAGCACGCAGCCTGCCGATGGCGCGGCGCAGCTCGCCACCGACAAGGCCGAACGCCTCGACGCGCTGTACGCGCAGTACTGGGAGGAGATGCTCGAGCTCAACCCGCTGTCCGCCACCTATCAGGGCGATGACCGCTACAACGACCGCCTGCCGAACTTCCTCTCCGAGCAATACCGCGACAGGTCGCGCGCCTTCACCCAGCGCTGGCTGGAGACCATCCAGAGCGTCGGCCCGGAGGGACTGGAGGGGCAGGACCTGCTGAGCTACCAGATCTTCGTGCGCGATGCGAAGAACTCGTTGGAATCGGACCAGTACCCGGGCTGGCAGCAGCCGATCAACCAGTTCTACAACTTCGCCTCCACCGCCGTGCAGCTCGGCTCCGGCACCGGTGCGCAGCCATTCGAGACGGTCGAGGACTATGACAACTGGCGCCAGCGCGCCTCCCGAATCCCGGTGCTGTTTGACCAGGCCATCGCCAACAGCCGCATCGGCATGCAGACCGGCGTGGTGCAGCCGCGCGCACTGATGGAGAAGGTGATCCCGCAGCTCGATGCGCTGATCAAGGAAGACGCCGAGGAAACCCTGTTCTGGCGACCGATCGAAACCCTGCCCGAGGATTTCTCCGACGCCGAGAAACAACGTATCACCGCCGAGTACCGGACGATGATCCAGGACGAGCTGATGCCGGCCTACCGCGAGATGCGCGAGTTCATCGCGCAGGAATACCTGCCGGCCACGCGCGAGAGCTCGGGCATGGCGGCGCTGCCCGGCGGCGAGGCGTGGTACGCGTTCAATGCGCGCAACTCGACCACCACCGACCTGACGCCGGCGCAGATCCACCAGATCGGCCTGGACGAGGTCGAACGGATCCACGGCGAGATCCGCGGCGTGATGGAGACCGTCGGGTTCGAAGGCACGATGCAGGAGTTCTTCGAGTTCATGAAGACCGACCCGCAGTTCACCTTCGAAACCGAAGAAGCACTGCTGGTCTATTACCGCTCGCTGGAGGACAAGGTCAACCAGAAGGTGCCGGAGCTGTTCTCGCTGACGCCGCGCGCCGGCTTCGAGATCCGCCCGGTGGAGGCGTTCCGCGCGCAGTCGGCCGCCGGCGGCTCGTACATGCGGCCCAGCGAGGACGGCAGCCGTCCCGGCATCTTCTACGTCAACACCTACGACCTGCCCACCCGCAGCACCTGGGATGCCGAGGACCTGTTCCTGCACGAGGCGATTCCCGGCCACCACTTCCAGATCGCGCTGCAGCAGGAGCTGACCGACCTGCCGATGTTCCGCCGCTTCGGTGGCGAGACCGCGTTCACCGAAGGCTGGGGACTGTATGCCGAGTCGCTGGGCCGCGACCTGGGGCTGTACCAGGACCCGTACAGCTACTTCGGCTACCTGCAGAACGAGCTGTGGCGCGCGATCCGCCTGGTGGTCGACACCGGATTGCACAGCAAGGGCTGGACCCGTGAGCAGGTGATCGCCTACATGCTGGAGAACTCCGCCACCAGCGAAACCTCGGCCATCTCCGAGACCGAGCGCTACATGGCGATCCCCGGCCAGGCGCTGGCCTACAAGATCGGCGAGCTGAAGATCCAGGAACTACGCGAGCGGGCCGAGCGCGAACTCGGTGCCGATTTCGACATCCGCGAATTCCACGCCGAGGTGCTCAAGGACGGCTCGGTGCCGCTGGAGATCCTGGAGGGCAAGATCGAGCGCTGGATCGACTCGAAGAAGGCCTGAGCCACGCGGCCCGCGGCGCTGCGCGCGTCGAGCGGAGCTTGCTCCGCTGCGTCCTCTTCGGGCAAGAGCAGCCGAGCAAGCTCGGCTGTACCAGAGCGTGAAGAGCGCCGGACGACCCGGCGGAGGGCGCCCGAAGAAGCGCCCTGCCCCGAATGCGCAAGTCGGAGGCGCTGAACGCTCCGCCACCGACTCCCACGCAGCGGACGGGCTTATCCCGTGATGGCTGTCACAGTATTGCCTGCAATCGAGGGCAGCTCGGCCGGTCCGGGGCGCCGTCGAATCACGTAGACCTAACCGCGCTTGGAATAGCCTGCCGAGAGCCGCGCGGGGAAGCGGCCGGGGACACGGGAAATAAATGAGTCGACACGGCAAGGTTTCTTTACAACAGGATCGTGCCCGCCCCGTTTTCGGGCCGGAGCGCGGAGCCCCGCGCGGGGGCGACGCGCGGTACCGCGCGCTGTATGCGGCGCTCCCGGTGGCGGTGTTCGTCTGCAACCGCGATGCGGTGATCCAGGACTACAACCAGCGCGCTGCTGAGTTGTGGCAGCGTGAACCGGAGGCCGGCGTCGAGCGCCACTGCGGCTCGATCAGGCTGTGGCTCCCGGACGGCTCCCACTTGCCGCATGCGTGCAGTCCCATGGTCGACGTCCTGCGCACCGGCGAAGAGTGCCGCAGCGTCGAAGTCTCGATAGAGCGGCCGGACGGCTCGCGGCTCCCGGTCATCGCCAACTTCTGCCCGCTGAGGAATGCACAGGGCGAGGTCGAGGGCGTGCTGACCACCTTCGACGACATCAGCGAGCGCAAACAGGACCAGATTCTGGTGGCCGAGCAGGGCCGCCTGCTCGAGCTGGTCAGCGACTGCAAGCCGCTGCCCGACTGCCTGGCTGCAGTGGCCCAAGCGGTGGCGCGACTGCAGCCCAACACGCGGGCCTGCATCCTGCTGGCAGACGAGGCGCGCACGCGGTTTACCAGTTGCCATGCCATCGACCTCCCGCCGTCTTTTGGCGCCGGGTTGAAGGACGCGCCAATCAACGATTTGGCCATCGGCACCTGCGGCGAGGCGGTCCATTCCGGCAAACCGGTCGCCTGCCCCGATATCGAGAAGGACCAACACTGGTCGCAGCCATGGCGCGAGCTGTGCATCGCCCATGGCATCCGCGCGTGCCATTCCGAGCCCGCCATCGGCACCGATGGCCGGCCGCTCGCCTCGGTCATGCTGTGCTTCCAGGAGGCGCGCGAGCCGAGCGAGTGGGAACGGCGCATCGCCGAATTTGGCGCGCATATCGCGGCGATCGCGATCGAGCGCGACCGCGGCGCGCAGGCCCTGCGCCGGCGGACCGACCAGTTCGCCACGCTGTTGGAGCAGGCGCCGCTGGGGATGTACCTGATGGACGCCGAGCTGCGCATCCGCCAGATCAACCCGGTCGCGCTGCGGCTGTTCGATGGCGTGGCCGATCCGGTCGGGCGCACGATCGGTGAAATGCTCCACGAGCTGTGGCCCGGGACGAGCGATGCGGACAGGATCTTGGCCCAGCTCCGCCACACGCTCGAGACCGGCGAGCCGCACACCATTCCTGAATTGCCCGCACCGCGCCGCGGTGCCGGCGCGCCGACGCACTATCACTGGCAGATCAGCCGCATCGGCCTGGCCGACGGCGACGCGAAGGGCGACGGCGAGCATGGCGTGGTCTGCTATTTCAACGACGTTTCCGACAACGTTCAAGGGCGGGAGGAGCTGGTCCGGGTCAACGCCGAGTCCGAGCGGCAGCGGCGGCTGTACGACACCGTCCTGTCGCATACCCCGGACCTGCTCTACGTGTTCGACCTCGACCACCGCTTCGCCTATGCCAACAAGGCGCTGCTCGCGATGTGGGGCATGACTTGGGAGGAGGCGGCAGGCAAGACCTGCCTGGAACTCGGCTACGAGCCCTGGCATGCAGCGATGCATGACCGCGAGATCGACCAGGTGATCGCCAGCCGGAAGCCGGTCCGCGGCGAAGTGCCGTTCGCCGGCGCCCACGGGCGCCGTATTTACGACTACATATTCGTGCCGATTCTTGGCCCCGACGGGGAGGTGGAGGCCGTTGCCGGCGCAACCCGTGACATCACCGATCGCAAACGCGCCGAGGATGCGCTGCGCGAGAGTGAGCGGGTGCTGAGCGAGGTGTTCGAGGCGGCTCCGGCATTCATGGCGGTGTTGCGCGGCCCGCAACGGGTCTTCGAGAAGGCCAACCGGGCGTTCCACGCACTGGTCGGCGAGAGCCGCACGGTGGTCGGCAAGCCGCTGCTGGAGGCGCTCCCCGAAGTCGCTGAGCAGGGCTTTCCCGCGATCATCGATGAGGTAATGGCGACCGGCAGGGCGTATCACGGCCGCGGCATGCGGGCGCTGCTCAAGCGTTCCGAGGACGCGCCGCTGGAGGAACGCTGGGTCGACTTCGTCTACGAGCCGCTGTGCGAGGCCGATGGCAGCACCTCGGGCCTGCTGGTCCATGGCATCGACCTCACCGAACGCGTGACAGCCGAGGAATCTTTGCGGCAAAGCCGCGCTGCGCTGGAGTTCACCCTCGAATCGGCAGAAGTCGGCGACTGGGACCTGGACCTGGTCAACGACACCTCGCGGCGATCGCTGCGCCACGACCGATGCTTCGGCTACCGGCAAGCGATTCCGGAAGGCCAGTGGGGCTTCGAGACGTTCATCCAGCACGTGCACCCGGAGGACCGCGCGAACATCGAGCGGGAGTTCCGCGAAGCGCTGACCGAGCTGAAGGAATGGCACTTCGAGTGCCGCGTGGTATGGCCGGACGGCAGCGTGCACTGGATCGCCGCGCACGGCAGCCTCTATCACCCCAGTGGCCACCCCAGCGGCGACCCGACCGACAAGCCGACCCGGATGCTCGGCATCGTGGCCGACATCACCGAGCGCAAGCGCAACGAGGAGGCGCTCCAGCAGAGCGCCAACGAGATGCGCCAGCTGGCTTCGGAGTTGTCCGAGGCCGACCGGCGCAAGGACGAGTTCATCGCGATGCTGGCCCATGAGCTGCGCAATCCGCTGGCGCCGATCAGCAACGCCTTGCAGGTGCTGCGGCTGCAGGCCGGTCAGGGCGAGGGCTCCGGGTCGATGCTTCCGGTGCTAGAACGCCAGGTCGGGCAACTGGTCCGCCTGGTCGATGACCTGCTCGACGTCAGCCGCATCAGCCGCGGCAGGATCGAACTGCGGCGCGAGCGGATCGAGCTGGCCGCCGCAATGAACGACGCGGTCGAGGCCGCCCGTCCGCTGAGCGAATGCATGGATCACAGTCTCACCGTCACGCTGCCGCCCGAGCCGCTGTACATCGACGCCGACCCGGCTCGGCTGGCCCAGATCCTCGGGAACCTGCTCACCAACGCCTGCAAGTTCACCGATCGCCGCGGTCACATCAATCTGGCCCTGGAACGCGACGGAGGGCAGGCAGTGATCCGGGTGCGGGACGACGGCATCGGCATCGCCGCCGGACAGCTCACCCGTATCTTCGAGGCCTTCACCCAACTCGATACCTCACTGGAGCGATCGGTCAGCGGGCTGGGCATCGGCCTGTCGCTGACCCAGCGGCTGGTGCAGATGCACGGCGGCAGCGTCGAGGCGCACAGCGCCGGGCTCGGTCAGGGCAGCGAGTTCAAGGTCTGCCTGCCCCTGATGCT
>JAHWKC010000050.1 GCA_019348095.1 Pseudomonadota bacterium
CTCGCGCAGCGCGAGCGCGGCATGCACGCAGCAGTAGTCGAACTCGATGCCCTGGCCGATGCGGTTTGGCCCGCCGCCAAGCACCATGATCTTGTCGCGCGTGGTCGGATTGGCTTCGCACTCGTCCTCATAGGTGGAATACAGGTAGGCGGTGTCGGTGGCGAACTCGGCCGCGCAGGAATCCACCCGCTTGTACACCGGCCGCACGCCGAACGCGCGGCGCAGCGTGCGCACCGCGGTCTCGTCGGTACCGGTGAGCTGGGCCAGGCGCGCGTCGGAAAACCCCATGCGCTTGAGCGCGCGCATGCGCCGGGCGTCGAGCGCACCCAGCCCGGCATCGGCCACCTCGGCTTCGGTCGCGACGAGCTCCTCGATCTGGTCGAGGAACCACGGGTCGACGAACGACAGCGCGTGAACCTCCTCCACGCTCATGCCGGTGCGGAACGCGTCGCCGATGTAGAACATGCGCTCCGGGCCGGGTTCCTTGACCTCGCGCCTGAGCTTGACCAGGTCGTCGGCATCGCCGAGATCCAGGCCGGTCGGATCCAGCCCGACCTTGCCGGTCTCCAGCCCTCGCAACGCCTTCTGCAGCGACTCCTGGAACGTGCGCCCCATCGCCATGACCTCGCCGACCGATTTCATCTGAGTGGTCAGGCGCGAGTCGGCCGCCGGGAATTTCTCGAACGCGAACCGCGGGATCTTGGTCACCACGTAATCGATCGTCGGCTCGAAGGACGCCGGCGTGGCCCCGCCGGTGATCTCGTTGCGCAGTTCGTCCAGGGTGTAGCCGACCGCCAGCTTGGCGGCGACCTTGGCGATGGGAAAACCGGTCGCCTTGGATGCCAGCGCCGAGGAACGCGACACGCGCGGGTTCATCTCGATCACCACCACGCGCCCGGTCGAGGCATTGATGCCGAACTGCACGTTGGAGCCGCCGGTATCAACGCCGATCTTGCGCAGCACCGCGATGGACGCATCGCGCAGGCGCTGGTACTCCTTGTCGGTCAGGGTCTGCGCCGGGGCGACGGTGATCGAGTCACCGGTATGCACGCCCATGGCGTCGAAGTTCTCGATCGAGCACACGATGATGCAGTTGTCCGCGGTGTCGCGGACCACTTCCATCTCGAACTCCTTCCAGCCCAGCACCGATTCCTCGACCAGCACCTCGCTGGTCGGCGACAGCTCCAGTCCGCCCTTGACGATCTCCTCGAACTCCTCGCGGTTGTAAGCGATGCCGCCGCCGCTGCCGCCGAGGGTGAATGACGGCCGGATAATGGTCGGAAACCCGACCGTGGCCTGGATCTCGACGGCCTGCTCGAATGTCCTGGCGACCGCCGCCTTCGGGCACTCCAGGCCGATTTCGGCCATCGCCACGCGGAACAGTTCGCGGTCCTCGGCCATGCGGATCGCATCGCGCGAAGCGCCGATCAGTTCGACGCCGTACTTCTCCAGCACGCCGTGGTCGGCCAGATCGAGCGCGCAATTGAGCGCCGTCTGCCCGCCCATCGTCGGCAGCAGCGCGTCGGGCTTTTCCTTGGCGATGACCTTCTCGACGGTCTGCCAGTTGATCGGCTCGATGTAGACCGCGTCGGCCATCTCCGGGTCGGTCATGATCGTCGCCGGATTGCTGTTGACCAGCACCACGCGATACCCCTCGTCACGCAGCGCCTTGCACGCCTGCGCGCCGGAGTAGTCGAACTCGCAGGCCTGACCGATCACGATCGGGCCCGCGCCGATGATCAGGACGGTCTTGATGTCGGTGCGCCTAGGCATTAGCGGCTCTCCATTGGGGGGTTCTCCATCAGCGCGACGAAGCGATCAAACAACGGCGAAACATCGTGCGGGCCCGGACTGGCCTCTGGATGCCCCTGGAAACTGAACGCCGGCGCGTCTGTGAGTTCGATGCCCTGATTGCTGCCGTCGAACAAGGAGCGGTGCGTCACGCGGACGTTGGCCGGCAAGGTGGCCTCGTCTACCGCGAATCCGTGGTTCTGGCTGGTGATCATTACGCGGCCACCATCGAGGTCCTGCACCGGGTGGTTGGCGCCGTGGTGGCCGAACTTCATCTTGATGGTGCTGGCGCCCGCGGCCAGGCCGAGCAATTGGTGGCCCAGGCAGATGCCGAAGGTCGGCAGCTTGCGGGCGATGAACTCGCGGGTGGCGACGATGGCGTAGTCGCAGGGCTCCGGATCGCCCGGTCCGTTGGACAGGAATACGCCGTCGGGCTTGAGCGCCAGCACCTCGGCGGCCGATGTCCGCGCCGGCACCACGGTCACGCGGCAGCCCCGCTCGGCCAGCATGCGCAGGATATTGAGCTTGCAGCCAAAGTCGTAAGCCACGACGTGGCACTTCGCGTCGGCCTGGGCGAACAGGTTGCTGTCGAGATCGAGCTGGCCGTCGCGCCACTCGTAGCGCTCGGCGGTGCAGACGTCCTGGGCCAGGTCCATGCCTTTCAGGCCGGCGAACTTGCGCGCGGCTTCGAGTGCGCGGCCGGCATCGGGGACTTCACCGGGAGCCGCGGCCAGCAACGCGCCGCTCTGCGCACCGCGGTCGCGCAGCAGGCGCGTGAGCTTGCGGGTGTCGATATCGGCAATCGCGACCACGCCGCTGGCCTTCAGCCAGTCGGGCAGTGCGATCTGGCTGCGCCAGCTGCTCGGCCGGCGCGGCACGTTGCGCACGATCAGGCCGGCCGCCCAGACCTGGCTGGCCTCGTCGTCCTGCGGCGTGATGCCGGTGTTGCCGACGTGGGGGTAGGTCAGCGTCACCAGTTGGCGCGCGTACGACGGGTCGGTCAGGATTTCCTGGTAGCCGGTGATCGCCGTGTTGAACACCACTTCACCGACCGAAAGGCCGGGCGCGCCTACGGAAATACCCTCGAAGATGGTGCCGTCTTCGAGCGCGAGGATTGCGGATTGGGTCACGACGATCGCCTTGGCTGCCAGGGAATGCTGACTCCATCGGCCGCAGCATCAGGTCGGAACCGCATGGAATTCCGGCTGCAGCAAAGCGCGGACACGGTGCGGGACCGGTCCGAAATGGAGTTCAGGCGAACGGGAATTCTAGCGATGAAGCCGCGCCGGCGCCAGCGTCTTGTTCACGCGAGAGCGGGAAAACCGCGCCTGGACTTTGTAGGAGCGGCTTCGGCCGCGATCCGGAAATCGATCCTGGCGCCAACTCCGGGACCGCGGCTGAAGCCGCTCCTACAGGAGGCTCGACGACTCGACAGGCGGCAGGAACAAGTCGCTCAGCCGGTAAGCGCCTGCGCTACGGCCCGCAAGTTTGCTGGCGGCATGCAGCGCGCCGCGGGCAAAGATGTCGCGATTGGTGGCCCTGTGGATCAACTCGATGCGCTCGCCCAGGCCGGTGAACTGCACGGTGTGCTCCCCGACGATATCGCCGGCGCGCAGTGCGGCATACCGAGGCCGTGCCCCGCCCTGCTCGGCAGCGGCGCCCAACGCCAGTGCGGTGCCGGACGGCGCGTCCTGCTTGTGGACATGGTGCGACTCGATGATGTCGCAATCCCAGCGTGGCAATGCGGCTGCAGCGCGTTCGACCAGTTCGCTGAGCACCGCGACGCCGAGACTGAAGTTGGAGGCCCACAGCACCGCGATGCGCTGCGCTGCGGCGTCGAGCGCCTCGCGATGCGGCGGCTCCAGCCCGGTAGTACCCGACACCAGTGCGGCCCCGCGCTCGACACACAGCGCCATGATGGCGTCGAACCCCTGCGGCAGGCTGAAGTCGATCGCGACGTTGAACGGCGGCACGCCGTGCAATTCGGTCACGGCGAAATGCGGCACGCCCTCGACCACCCGCTGCGCAGGCTGCGAACGCGACACGGCGGCGATGATATCCAGATCGTCGCGTCCGGAGGCCAGGCGCAGAAGCGCTTGTCCCATTCGGCCGGACGCGCCGTGGACCAGGACGCGGGGGCGCGCGGCAGATGATCTGTTCATGTGCGCAGGCTAATCGCGCCGACGCGGAGCGACAAGCGCAAGTTGCCTCCATACCCTACCTCGGCGCCCGGTGTGAACCAGCAGCCGCCATTCCCGCAAAGGGCACGCCTGACGATCGAACGCCGAAGGCGCGCCGCATGCCCCACCGCCGGCAGGACTGGTCGCCTCATTTTTCACTTTGTTTTTGCTTCCCTTTGCGCCTTTCGCGTCCTTTGGACTCAAAAGCTCGCCCCGATCGTCAGGAAGTCATCCGGTCCCAGAATCCCTTGACCCCATCGATGAAGGTCGAGGACCGCGGCGAATGCTTGCGTGATGCGCCTTCGCCGCTGAAGGTCTCCTCGAACTTCGCCAGCAGCTCGCGCTGCTCGGTGGTCAGGTTGACCGGGGTTTCCACCACGACCCGGCAGTACAGGTCGCCCGGCCTGCGGCTGCGCACCGATCGCACGCCCTGGTCGCGCAGGCGGAACACCTTGCCGGTCTGGGTCTCGAAGGGCACGCGCAGTTCCACCTCGCCGCCGAGGGTCGGCACGCGGATGGTATCGCCGAGCGCCGCCTGCGAGATCCGGATCGGCACGTCGCAGTGCAGGTCGTCGCCGTCGCGCTGGAAGATCTCGTGCTCGCGCACCCGCACGTCGACATACAGATCGCCTGGCGGCGAGCCGGCCGGACCGGCCTCGCCCTCGCCGGTCAGGCGGATGCGGTCGCCATTGTCGACGCCCGCGGGAATCTTGACCTGCAGGGTCTTGTTGGACTCTATGCGGCCCTGACCATGGCAATCGCCGCAAGGGTTGCTGATGCTCTGGCCGCGGCCGCCGCAGTGAGGACACGCCTGCTGCATGGAGAAGATGCCGCGCTGGAACCTTACCTGTCCCCTGCCGTGACAGGTGGCGCAGGTGTCGACCTTGCCGTCGGCCGATCCACTGCCGCTGCAGGTGTCGCATTCGTCGAGCGTGGGGATCTCGATCTTCTTCTCGATGCCGCCGACGGCTTCCTCGAGCGAAATCTCCATCACGTAACCGATGTCGGCACCGCGCCGCGGCCCACGCGCACCGCCGCCCCCACCGAAGATATTGCCGAAGATGTCGCCGAAGATATCGCCCATGTCGGCGTATCCGGCGCCACCCGCACCGCCACCCATGCCGTGCTCGAATGCGGCATGGCCGTGCTGGTCGTAGGCGCGACGCCGATTGGGATCGGCGAGCACCTCGTAGGCCTCCTTGCACTCCTTGAACGCTTCCAGCGCCGCCGCATCGCCCGGGTTGCGGTCCGGGTGGTGCTTCATCGCGGAGCGGCGATAAGCCTTCTTCAGCTCATCGTCGCCGGCGTTGCGGGCCACGCCCAGGACTTCGTAGTAGTCACGTTTGGTCATCTCGCGGGACTCGGGACTCGGGACTCGGGACTCGAGTACAGGCACACATCGTCGTTCAAGGCGCTGGCTCCATCAGAAAACCGGGTGGCAGGACCGGAACACAACGGGACCCGACGGCTGTCCGCCGAGTCCCGAGTCCCGTGGTCCGTGTCCCGGGTATTACTTCTTCTCGTCTTCCTTGACTTCAGTGAACTCGGCATCGACCACGTCGTCGGCGGCTTTGCCGGCACCCGCGTCTGCCTGTGCGTCGGCCGCCTCCGGGCCGGGCTGCTGCGCCGATACCGCGGCGAACAGCGCCTGGGAGGCTTCTTCCAGCGCCTTCGACTTGGCCTCGATCTGCGCCTTGTCGTCGCCCTTCATTGCCGTCTCGAGCTCGCCGATGGCCGACTCTGCGGCGCCGATCGCGTCGCCCGGCAGCTTCTCGCCGTGTTCCTTGATCGTGCTGCGGGCCATGTGGATCAGGCCGTCGGCCTGGTTGCGGGCCTGCACCAGCTCGTGGAACTTCTGGTCTTCCTCGCGGTTGGCCTCGGCGTCGGCGACCATCTTCTGGATCTCCTCCTCCGACAGACCCGAGCCGGCCTTGATCTCGACCTTCTGCTCCTTGCCGGTCTTCTTGTCCTTGGCGGTCACGTGCACGATGCCGTTGGCGTCGATGTCGAAGGACACCTCGACCTGCGGCATGCCGCGCGGCGCCGGATCGATGCCCGACAGGTCGAAGCGCGCCAGCGACTTGTTGTAGCGGGCCTGTTCGCGCTCACCTTGCAACACGTGCACGGTCACGGCCGACTGGTTGTCCTCGGCGGTCGAGAAAGTCTGGCTGGCCTTGGTCGGCACCGTGGTGTTCTTGTCGATGATCTTGGTGAACACGCCACCCAGGGTTTCGATGCCCAGGCTCAGCGGAGTCACGTCCAGCAGCAGCACGTCCTTGACGTCGCCGGCCAGCACGCCGCCCTGGATCGCGGCGCCAATCGCGACCGCCTCGTCCGGGTTGACGTCCTTGCGCGGCTCCTTGCCGAAGAAGTCGCTGACCGCCTGGCCGACCTTGGGCATGCGGGTCTGGCCGCCGACCAGGATCACCTCGGCGATTTCGCTGGCGCGCAGGCCGGCATCGTTGAGGGCGATGCGGCATGGCTCGATCGTCTTCTTGATCAGGTCCTCGACCAGCGACTCCAGCTTGGCGCGGGTCAGCTTGATGTTCAGGTGCTTCGGGCCGGCCGCATCGGCAGTCACGTACGGCAGGTTGACCTCGGTCTGCTGCGCGCTCGACAGCTCGATCTTGGCGCGCTCGGCGGCGTCCTTGAGACGCTGCAGCGCCAGCGGATCCTTGCGCAGGTCGATGCCCTGGTCCTTGTTGAATTCATCGACCAGGTAGTCGATGACGCGCTTGTCGAAGTCCTCGCCGCCCAAGAAAGTATCGCCGTTGGTGGCCAGCACCTCGACCTGCATCTCGCCGTCGATCGAGGCGATCTCAATGATCGACACGTCGAAGGTGCCACCGCCGAGATCGTAGACCGCGATCTTGCGATCACCGCCCTTCTTGTCCATGCCGTAGGCCAGCGCGGCCGCGGTGGGTTCATTGATGATGCGCTTGACGTCGAGCCCGGCGATCTTGCCGGCGTCCTTGGTCGCCTGGCGCTGGCTGTCGTTGAAGTAGGCCGGGACGGTGATGACCGCCTCGGTGACCGTCTCGCCCAGGTAGGCCTCGGCGGTCTTCTTCATCTTCGCCAGCACCTCGGCGGAAACCTGCTGCGGCGCCATGGTCTTGCCGTCGACGGTCTTGACCCAGGCATCGCCATTGTCATGCGCGACGATGCCGTAGGAGACCAGGTCGAGGTCCTTCTGCACCTCGCCGTCGGTGAACTTGCGGCCGATCAGGCGCTTCACCGCGTAGAAGGTGTTCTTGGGATTGGTGACGGCCTGGCGCTTGGCCGAGGCGCCCACCAGGATCTCGCCGTCCTTGGTATGCGCGACGATCGAAGGCGTGGTGCGATCGCCTTCCGCGTTCTCGATGACCTTGGCCTTGCCGCCTTCCATGATCGCGACGCACGAGTTGGTCGTGCCCAAATCGATACCGATGATCTTGCCCATGGTGTTGCTTCCTCTCGAGATCTTTGAAGATTGGAGGCGGCCGTGCCGCCGATGAACGCTATCTGGGGGTCGTCGCTTGCGGGTTCAAGCATCTGTGCCCGCTTTGTGTCCGCTTGGGACCTGACCGATCGCCCGCCCGGACGTCCCTTGGTGTAGGAGCGGCTTCAGCCGCGATCCGAGACCCTGGTCGCTCGTGCCGATTTCGGATCGCGGCTGAAGCCGCTCCTACAGGTGTTGTCAGTCGTGCTTTGACACCAGCACCAGCGCGGGGCGCAGCAGGCGGTCGTTCAGCAGCCAGCCTTTCTGGTAGACCTGCACGACGTGGCCGGGCGCGTGTTCGGCGCTCTCGACCATGCTCATCGCCTGGTGCTGGTCGGGATTGAACGCCTCCCCGGCCGGATCCACGGCCACCAGCCCGTTGTCCCCGACCACCTTGAGCATCTGGCGCAGGGTCAGCTCCATGCCCTCGCGCAGCGCGCCAGGCTCGCCTCCGGCGGCGTTGAGGCCGGCCTCGAGGCTGTCGATGACCGGCAGCAGCTCCCCCAGCAGGCGCTCGTTGGCGAACTTGCGTGCCATGTCGCGCTCGCGCTCGAGCCGCTTGCGCTGGTTCTCCAGATCGGCCCGCTCACGCAGCGAATCGGCGCGCAGCCGGGCCAGTTCGTCCTGGGCGGCTTCGAGCTCCGCGGCCAGCGGGGACATCTCGTTTTCGACGGCGGCCTGCTCGGCCGCTTCCTTCATGGGTTCTGTGGTCATGCTCGATTCAGATCCTGGCGCGCTTGGGCGCGTTGTCCGTAGCAAGCACGAGCAATGGGGCCGGGTCGGGTCTTTTCAAGCTTATGGCCGGGGCTCGTTTTTGACGCGGATCAACGCGGATGAGAGCGGATCAGACGAAAAAACGTCGGGCCGACCGCCGCGCGGGTGGCTGTCGACTGCCCGCATGCTTGTGGTCAGAGCTGTTCTTGAAGCGGATCAACGCGGATCGAACGCGGAGTAAGAGCGGATCTGACCAAAATAACGCCCGGAGCCGCAGGGGTGCCCCCCGCGGGGGGCTCGGTCCGCCCCGTATCCCGTGCCATCTATTTTTCATCTGCTCTGATCCGCGCTTGATCCGCGTTGATCCGCGTCGAAATCGCTCCTGCACCCGCGTCAGAACCGCTCCTAGCCCGTACGCTCCGGCGCCAGAGCCTCGCCCAGCGCGTCGGCCGCGGCCTGCACCACCGGGATCACCCGCTGGTACGCCATGCGGGTCGGCCCGATGACCCCGAGCACCCCCAGCACCTGGCCGCCGGCGGCATAAGGTGCGGTCACCAGCGACACGCCTTCCAGCGGCGCTAGCCCGGTTTCCTCGCCGATGAAGATGCGCACGCCCGGCGCGCTGATCGTGCGTTCGAGCAACTGCAGGATCTCGCGCTTGCGGGCAAAGGCGTCGAACAGCTCCCGCAGCCGGTCCAGGTCGGCCAGCTCCTGCACGCCCATCAGCCGCGTCTGGCCGGCCAGCACCATGTCGTCGTGGCCGGGGATCAGCACCTGCTCGGCCAGTTCGACCGACTGCGCCAGCAGCGTTTCCATTTCGCTGCGGGCCGACTTCAGGTCGTGCAGCAGCGCAATGCGTATGTCGCCGGCCGAGCGCCCGGCGAAATGGGTGTTGAGGTAGTTGGCGACCCGCTCCAGCTCGCCGGCCTCGAATGCGCGGCGGGTCTGGATGATGCGGTTCTGCACTTCGTTGTCGGCGAACACCAGGATCGCCAGCACGCGCTGGGCGTCGATCGGGACGAAATCGATCCGCCGGAACGCGAACTGCTCGCGCCGGGGCACGCTGACCACACCGACGAAACGGGTCATCGCCGACAGCAGCTCGGAGGCGCCGCCAAGCAGCGCCTGGGTGCCCGACCCGGCCGTGAGCTCCTCGCGCAGGCGCGCCATGTCGCCCTCCGGCAGCGGCTGCACCTGGAGCAGCGAGTCCACGAACAACCGGTAGCCCTGGGCGGTCGGGATACGCCCGGCGGAGACGTGCGGGGCGCTGAGCAGGCCGATCTCCTCCAGGTCGCCCAGGATGCTGCGGATGGTCGCCGGGCTCACGTCCAGGCCCGCATGCCGCGCGAGCGTCTGCGACCCGACCGGTTCGCCACTGTGGATGTAGCGCGCGATCAGCGTGCGCAGCAACTGCCGGGCGCGCGGGTCGAGGTGGGGATCGGCGGGCTTGCGGCTCATGCAGTGGATATAGGCCCGTCGGTGTACGGACGCAAGCGGCGCATGGTCTCGGCCGTGGGCGGCCGCCAGCGCCATTCGCAGCCTGGGCGACGGCTTTGCGCAACATGGCAGGGCCTTCTGGACGACGGGCTTGGCCCCTCGCCCGCTCACCGGTCACAATCGCCGCCGCATGCTTACCCATCTGTCGCTCAAACAATTTGCCGTGGTCAGCGCCGCTGAACTCGGCTTCGGGCCCGGCCTGACCGTGATTTCCGGCGAAACCGGCGCGGGCAAGTCGCTGCTGGTCGATGCGCTGGGGCTGCTGTCGGGCCTGCGCGCCGACAGCAGCGTGGTCCGCCACGGCGCCGAGCGCGCCGAACTGGTCGCCGACTTCAAGCTCGATGACGTGCCGCTGGCGCGTGACTGGTTGCGCGAGAACGAGCTGGGTGAACAGGATGACGCCGAGCAGGGCGCACTGTGCCAGGTCCGCCGCGTGATTCGTGCCGATGGCGGCTCGAAGGCATGGATCAACGGACGTCCGGTGACGGTCGGGCAATTGTCCGACCTGGCCGGGCGGCTGGTCGAGATCCACGGCCAACACGAGCACCAGGCACTGCTGTCGCGGCCCAGCCAGTTGGCCTTGCTCGACGCGTTCGGGCGCACCGACAGCGAGCGCGCGGCGGTCGCCGATGCCGCGCAACGCTGGACCGGCCTGCTGCGCGAGCGCGAACGCTTGTCGGACCAAGGCGACGTATCCGAGCGGATCGACTGGCTGGAGCACCAATACGCCGAACTGGAGCGGGAAACGCTGGAGCCGGAATCCCTCGAGCAGTTGCAGGCCGACCACCGCCGCCACGCCCATGCCGCCGGGCTGATCGACGCCTGCGATGCCGCCTTTGCCCGGCTCGGCGGCGAGGACGGCCCGTCGCTGTCGAGGTCGCTGCAGCAGGTCCGCGGCGACCTGCAACGCGTGCTCGAGCACGAACCGCGCCTGGGCGATGTCGACGGCATGCTCGACACCGCCGCGATCCAGCTCGACGAAGCCGTCGCGCTGCTCGACCGCGTACGCAGCGACCTCGACCTGGATCCCGCGGCGCTGGTCACGATCGAGCAGCGCCTCGGGCGCATCCATGATCTGGCGCGCAAGCACCGGGTCAAGCCCGAGCAACTGGCGGCCCAGCGCGAGGCGTTGAACGCCGAGCTGGAGAGCCTGCGCGGTGCCGGTCTGCGCCTGCAGAAGTTGGATGCCGAAATCAGCGCCGCGCACCAGGCCTGGCGCACCGCAGCCGAAAGCCTGAGCGTCGCCCGGCGCACGGCCGCACAGACCCTCTCGGGCAGCACCACCGGACTGATCGCCGAACTGGGCATGGGCGGCGGGCGTTTCGAGATCGAACTCGAGCCGATCGACGGCGATCGCCCGGACCCGCAGGGGGCTGAACGGGTCGAGTTCCTGGTTGCCGCCAATCCGGGCCAGCCGCTCCGACCGCTGCGCAAGGTCGCCTCCGGCGGCGAGCTGTCACGCATTTCCTTGGCGATCGAGGTGGCTGCGCTCGGTCTGGATGCGGTACCGACGATGGTGTTCGACGAGGTCGATTCGGGCATCGGCGGCGGCGTCGCCGAGATCGTCGGGCAGAAACTGCGCGGGCTGGGCAACAAGCGCCAGGTGCTTTGCGTGACGCACCTGGCGCAGGTCGCCGCGCAGGGGCACGCGCATTACCGGGTGAGCAAGGCCGCCAGTGAAGGCGTGACCCAGAGCGCGGTGCAGCTGCTCGACGCGCCACAGCGCCAGGAGGAGCTGGCGCGGATGCTCGGCGGCGTGGAACTGACCCGCGAGGCACGGGCCGCGGCCAAGCGCCTGCTCAGCGACGTGAGCTGACTTTGTATTTGTAGGAGCGGGCCATGCCCGCGACCCACGCCGCCGCGTCGTTCCCGATCGCGGGCATGTC
>JAHWKC010000051.1 GCA_019348095.1 Pseudomonadota bacterium
GGCCGTGTTGATGCTCTGCAGCCGGCCGCCGTCGTCGCCGTCGACCGGCACTGCGAGCAGGTAGCTGAGGAACACGTAGACGACAACGGCACCGGTGAGGTTGGCCAGCACGGCCGAGCGCGTGAGGCGCCGGGCGGTCCTCACGTCGAGCTCCTCGCGGGTCACGGCAGCAGCGCCGCGGCGTGCCGCCCGGCGGCCGCCGCCGCCACGAACGCGACCGGGTCGTCGGACAGGCCCCGGCCCATCGACGACAGCAGCAGCGCCCACGGCTCCAGCACGTCGCGCAGCGCCGGCAGCCAGCTGATCGCGATCGAGTCGCCGAACAGGGCGGCGGTGCGCGGCGCCGACATCCTGGTGGTCGCGGTGGGGCGCCCGCGGCTGATCCCGGGCGAGTGGGTCAAACCGGGCGCGGTGGTGATCGATGTCGGCATCAACCGGCTCGGCGACGGCCGCCTGGTCGGCGACGTGGGCTTCGCGGCGGCGGCTGAACGGGCCAGCTGGATCACCCCGGTGCCGGGCGGGGTCGGGCCGATGACCGTCGCGACCCTGATGCAGAACACCCTGGACGCAGCCGACGCGGCGGTCGAGTAGGAGCGGCTTCAGCCGCGATCTGGCGCCGGCGCGGACGACCTGTTGTCCGATCGCGGCTGAAGCCGCCCCTACAAAGGCGGGTTTCGCGTCCTCAAGGGCTCGCCGGGCGGGGGTCTCAATCCGCCAATATCGAGGGGCAACAAAGGGTCGCGGGACACCCGCCGACGATGTGACGCGCGGAACGCGGTACAATGACGCGCTTCATTCCTCCGGGCCCGCCCATGCTGCGCATCCAGGCTGAAGCACTGACGTTCGACGATGTATCGCTCGTCCCCGCGCATTCGCGCGTACTGCCCAAGGACGTGCAGCTCACCACCCGCCTCACCCGCGACCTGTCGATCCGGCTGCCGATCGTCTCGGCGGCGATGGACACCGTCAGCGAGGCGCGGCTGGCGATCGCGATGGCCCAGCTGGGTGGCATCAGCATCGTCCACAAGAACATGACGCTCCAGCAGCAGGCCGCGCAGGTGGCGCAGGTCAAGAAGTTCGAGGCAGGGGTGATCCGGCGGCCGTTCACGGTCGGTCCGGAAACCACGATCGGCGACGTGCTCAAGCTGACCCGCGCGCGCAACATCTCCGGCGTGCCGGTGGTCGACGGCGGGCGCCTGGTCGGTATCGTCACCAGTCGCGACATGCGTTTCGAGAAGAAGCTCGACGATCCGGTCCGCCACATCATGACCAAGAAGGATCGCCTGGTGACCGTGCAGGAGGGTGCCTCGGACGAAGAGGTGGTGCACCTGCTGCACAAGCACCGCATCGAGAAGGTGCTGGTGGTCAACGACGGTTTCGAGCTGCGCGGCCTGATCACGGTCAAGGACATCCAGAAGAAATCCGACAACCCCAACGCCGCCTATGACAGCAGCGAGCGCCTGCTGGTCGGGGCCGCGGTCGGCGTGGCCGGCGATACCGAGGCGCGGATCGAGGCGCTGGCCGAGGCCGGGGTCGACGTGGTGGTAGTCGATACCGCGCACGGTCATTCGCAGGGTGTGCTCGAGCGGGTGCGGTGGGTCAAGCAGCGCTTCCCGCAGCTGCAGGTGATCGGCGGCAACATTGTCACCGGCGATGCCGCGCTGGCGCTGATGGACCATGGCGCGGACGCGGTGAAGGTGGGGATCGGGCCTGGCTCGATCTGCACCACGCGGATCGTGGCCGGCGTCGGCGTGCCGCAGGTGACCGCGGTCGCGATGGTCGCCGAGGCACTGCAGGACCGCATCCCGCTGATCGCCGACGGCGGCATCCGCTACTCGGGCGACATCGGCAAGGCGATCGTCGCGGGCGCATCGACGGTGATGGTCGGCGGCCTGTTCGCCGGCACCGAGGAGGCGCCCGGGGAGACCGAGCTGTTCCAGGGCCGCAGCTACAAGAGTTACCGCGGGATGGGCAGCCTGGGCGCGATGGAGCAGGGCTCCAAGGACCGCTATTTCCAGGACGCCTCCGACGCCGACAAGCTGGTACCGGAGGGAATCGAGGGGCGGGTTCCGTACCGCGGGCCGCTGCGCAACGTCGTCCACCAGCTCGCCGGCGGCTTGCGCGCGACCATGGGCTACGTCGGCTGCGCCACCATCGAGGACATGCGCAAGCAGCCCAGCTTCGTGCGCGTGACCAACGCCGGCACGCGCGAGAGCCATGTGCATGACGTGCAGATCACCAAGGAACCGCCGAATTATCGGGCGGGGTGAAAACAGTAGGAGTGAGTGAAGACGAGTGAGGAGTGAGAGCCGATGCTCCCGCACCGTTCGCACCGTTCGCACCGCTTTCTCTCGCTTCTCACTCCTTTCCACTCACTTCTCGCCCATGACCACCACCCACACCGACGACATCCATTCCGACCGCATCCTGATCCTGGACTTCGGCGCGCAGTACACGCAGTTGATCGCCCGCCGCATCCGCGAGATCGGGGTCTACTGCGAAGTCTGGGCTTGGGACCACGATCCGGCCGAGATCGCCGGCTACGGTGCCAACGGCATCATCCTCTCGGGCGGTCCGGAGTCGACCACGGCCCAAGGTGCGCCGCGGGCGCCGCAGGAAGTGTTCGATTCCGGGCTGCCGATCCTGGGAATCTGCTACGGGATGCAGACGCTGGCGGCGCAGCTGGGCGGTTCGACCGACGCGGCCGACGCGCGCGAATTCGGCCACGCCGAGGTCGAGCTGGTCGCCCACGATGCGTTGCTGGGTGGCCTGAGCGATCACGCCGGCCAGCCGCGCCTGAACGTCTGGATGAGCCACGGCGACCACGTCGCCACCGCGCCGCCGGGCTTCGTGGTGACCGCGCGCACCGACCGCATCCCGGTCGCGGCGATGGCCTGCGAGGACAAGCGCTGGTACGGCGTGCAGTTCCATCCGGAAGTCACCCACACCCTGCAGGGCCAGACCCTGCTGCGTCGTTTCGTCACCGAGATCTGCGGCTGCCAGACCCTGTGGACCGCCGCGCACATCATCGACGACCAGATCGCTCGGGTGCGTGAGCAGGTCGGCAGCGACGAGGTGATCCTGGGCCTGTCCGGCGGGGTCGACTCCTCGGTCGTGGCCGCGCTGCTGCACAAGGCCATCGGCGACCAGCTGACCTGCGTGTTCGTCGACACCGGCTTGCTGCGCTGGCAGGAAGGCGACCAAGTGATGGCGATGTTCGCCGAGCACATGGGCGTGAAGGTGATCCGGGTCGACGCCGCCGACCGCTACTTCGCGGCACTGGAAGGCGTCAGCGACCCTGAGGCCAAGCGCAAGATCATCGGCAATCTGTTCATCGACATCTTCGACGAGGAGTCCTCACGGCTCGCCAATGCGAAGTGGCTGGCGCAGGGCACCATCTACCCCGACGTGATCGAGTCCGCCGGCAGCAAGACCGGCAAGGCCCACGTCATCAAGAGCCACCACAACGTCGGCGGACTGCCCGAGCACATGAAGCTTGGGCTGGTGGAGCCCTTGCGTGAGCTGTTCAAGGACGAGGTCCGCCGCCTCGGCGTCGAGCTCGGCCTGCCCGAGCCGATGGTCTACCGCCATCCATTCCCCGGCCCGGGCCTGGGCGTGCGCATCCTGGGCGAGGTCAGACGGGAGTACGCCGAGCTGCTGGCCCAGGCCGACAACATCTTCATCGAGGAGCTGCGCAGGGCCGGCCTGTACGACAAGACCAGCCAGGCCTTCGCGGTGTTCCTGCCGGTGAAGTCGGTCGGCGTGGTCGGCGACGCCCGCGCCTACGAATGGGTGATCGCCTTGCGCGCGGTGGAGACCATCGACTTTATGACCGCACACTGGGCGCACCTCCCGTACGAGTTTCTCGGCCGGGTGTCTAACAGGATAATCAACGAGTTACGCGGCGTTTCTCGTGTGGTGTACGACATCAGCGGCAAGCCGCCCGCCACCATCGAGTGGGAGTAGGGGCTTTTTTGACGCGGATCAACGCGGGAAAAAGCACGGATAGAGCAGAGCTTGTGATGGATAGTTCTTACTTGGTAGTTCGTAGGATGGGTTGAGCGCAGCGATACCCATCATTTTCGCGATCGACGGGTATCGCCTTCGGCTCAACCCATCCTACGGCTACGGCCCTGTTGTTCTGCTTGATCCGCGTGCCTCCGCGTTGATCCGCGTCCAAAAAAGCTCTTGCCCATGAACCCCGACCAACACTGGATGCAGCACGCGCTCGCCCTGGCCGAGCGTGCCGAGCGCGAGGACGACGAGATTCCGGTCGGCGCGCTGTTGGTATCGGCCGCGGGCGAGGTCCTGGGCGAGGGCTGGAACCGCAACATCACCGAGCATGATCCGACCGCCCACGCCGAAGTCGTCGCGATGCGCCAGGCCGGCACGCGGCTCGGCAATCATCGGCTGCTCGGCAGCACGCTGTACGTGACCCTGGAGCCGTGCGCGATGTGCGCGATGGCGATGATCCATGCGCGTGTGGCGCGGGTGGTCTATGCCGCCAGCGATCCCAAGACCGGCGCGGCCGGCAGTGTGTTCGATCTGTTGGCCGACCCGCGTCACAACCACCGCATCGAAGTGCAGGGTGGGGTCCTCGGCGAGGCGGCCGCGGCGCGGCTGACCGCCTACTTCCGTCGCAAGCGCGGCAAGGCCACGCCCGCCGCGTCCTAGTCAGCTCTTATCGAGCATGGCCCGCTCTTGTCGAGCATGGTCAGCTCTCCTCGAGCATGCTCAGCTCTTGTCGAGCATGGCGCGTGCGCGCTCGTGGGCGTGGTCCATTTCCTCGTTGAGCGCGGCCACCGCGAGCGCGGCTTCGCGCGACAGGCTCAGGCTCGCGGCAAACATGGTCAGCACGCCCAGCACCGCCAATGCCGTCGGCATGTACCCGAGCCGGTAGTCGAGGAAGGCGTCGATCGCGACCGTCAGGCTGGTGCCGACGAAGAAACTGATCGACCCGTAGAGCAACTGGCTGCCACGCAGGATCAGGTTGGAGCGACGCCGCTGGATCCGGATGCGGCGCTCGATCCGCAGGATCTGCTCGTCGTCGTCGCGGCCCTCCTCCAGCTCACGCAGCAACGCGCGCAGGCGATCGACCACTCGCGCCAGCCGGTTGTTGGCCGACAGCAGCAGCGATGCGGTGGCGGTCAGGAAAAACGCCGGCGCCAGCATCGCGGTGAGGATTGCGTAGTGTGCATTCTGGAACATCGGATCGCTCGTGGCAGTCGCGGGGCGTGGGCTATCATGCCGCGACACCGACAAGACAGCGAGCCATCAATGCAAAGGACTGGGGCCGAGCACCGGCTTATCTGGATCGACCTTGAGATGACCGGACTGGACACCGACCGGGACTCGATCCTCGAGATCGCCACGGTGGTGACCGATGCCAACCTCGAGGTGCTCGCCGAGGGTCCTGAACTGGCCATCGCGCATTCGCTGCAGACGCTGGAGGCGATGGACGAATGGAACCGCAACCAGCACCGCAAATCCGGATTGTGGCAGCGGGTGCTGGAGCAAGGCGTGGCAATGGCCGAGGCCGAGCAGCGCACGCTTGCATTCCTCGGCAAGTGGGTGGCGGCCAACACCTCGCCGATCTGCGGCAACTCGATCTGCCAGGACCGGCGCTTCCTGCACCGGCAGATGCCGCAACTGGAGAAATACTTCCACTACCGCAACCTCGACGTCAGCACCCTCAAGGAGCTTGCCCGACGCTGGGCGCCGGAAGTGCTGGTCGGCGCTGGAAAGGAATCCAAACACACCGCGTTGAGCGACGTGCAGGACTCGATTGCGGAGTTGCGGCACTACCGGTATTTCATGGGCCAGTTGAGCGGCCTGCATCCGGTCGAGGATTGATCGCCTTGCAGCATTTGTAGGAGCGGCTTCAGCCGCGATTGGTTGCCGTCGAGCTCAATCTGGCGGACGCAAGACCCGGGGGATTGCGATCGCGGCTGAAGCCGCTCCTACAGGGGCGTCGGGCTTCAGCCGCCATCGATCTGGTTGGCGGCCTGGGGGCTTAGCAGCCGCGGGTCGATGATGCTGCCGTCGCGGGCGTCGTGGTGATAGACGTGCACGTCGCGCTGCGGGAACGGGATGTTGACGCCGATCGCGTCGAAGCACTTCTTGATGCGTTCGGTCAATTCGCACTTGGTCAGGAAAAAGTCGGCGTTGGCGACGTGGCAGCGGATGCCGAGATCGACGCTGTTATCGCCCAGTGCATAGACCAGCACGTCGGGCGCCGGGTCCTCCAGCACGCGCTCGTCGGCGTGCATCAGCTCCAGCGCCGCCGTACGCGCGGCGTCGATATCGCTGTTGTAGGCAATGCCGATCACCAGCTCGATGCGGCGCCTGACGTCTGGGGTCAGGTTGATGATGGAGTCTGTGGTGACCAGGCTGTTGGGCAGCACGATGGTCTGGTTGTCGGGGCCGCGCAACACTGTCTGGAAGATGCTGACCGACTCGACCAGACCCGTCTGGCCACCGATGGTGACTATGTTGCCGACGCGAAAAGGCTTGAGCGTTACCAGCATCACCCCGGATGCGATATTCGACAACGAGTCCTTCAATGCCAGGCCAATCGCCAGGCCGGCCGCACCGAGCACCGCGATCATCGAGGTCATCGGAATGCCGATGAACTGCAGCACCGCCAGGATCAGCACCACCAGCAGCAGCACATAGGCCACCTTGCGCAGGAACAGCACCGCGGTCGCCTCGACACGCGCCCGGGTGAGTGCCTTCTCGGCCAGGCCCGAAGCCCACCCGGCGATACGCAGGCCGATCAGCAGGATCAATAGCGCGCCGACCACCTTGGCGCCCCAGGCCATTGCGATGGCCTGCCAACTGCCCGCTTCCAGATTGCTCAACCAGTCCATACGGCCTCCGTCTACTCGATCAGCCAGCCTTCGCCTTCGCAAGCCGCAACCAGGTATCGACCACCGTGTCGGGATTCAGCGACACCGAGTCGATGCCCTGGTCCATCAGCCATTCGGCCAGGTCCGGGTGATCGCTGGGGCCCTGGCCGCAGATGCCGACGTATTTTCCCTTGGCGCGGGCGGTCGAGATCGCCATCGACAGCAGCTTCTTGACCGCGGGATCGCGCTCGTCGAACAGGCTGGACACCAGTGCCGAATCGCGGTCCAGGCCGAGGGTCAGCTGGGTCAGGTCGTTGGAGCCGATCGAGAAGCCGTCGAAGATATCCAGGAACTCGTCGGCGAGCAGCGCGTTGGACGGCAGCTCGCACATCATGATGATCTTGAGATCGTCCTTGCCCTGTTCCAGCCCATTGGCGCGCAGCACCTCGACCACCTTGCGGCCTTCCTCCAGGGTGCGCACGAACGGGATCATGACCCAGCAGTTGGTCAGGCCCATCTGCTCGCGCACCTTCAGGACCGCGCGGCACTCCAGCGCGAATGCTTCGGTGAAGCTGGGATCGACGTAGCGGCTGGCCCCGCGGAACCCGATCATCGGGTTCTCCTCGTGCGGCTCGTAGCGCGCCCCGCCGATCAGGTTGGCGTATTCGTTCGACTTGAAGTCCGACAGCCGCACGATCACCGGGTTGGGCGCGAACGCGGCGGTGATCGTGGCGATGCCCTCGGCCAGCCGGTCGACGTAGAAGTCGACCGGGTCGCCGTAACCGGCAATGCGCGCGTCGATCTTCTGCTTGGTCGCAGCGTCCTGTTGCGCATACTCCAGCAGCGCCTTGGGGTGGATGCCGATGTGGCTGGCGATGATCATTTCCAGCCGCGCCAGGCCGACCCCGGCGTTGGGCAACATCGCAAAATCGAATGCGCGCTCGGGATTGGCGACGTTCATCATCACCTTGAGCGGCGCCGGCGGCATCTTCTGCAGGTCGGCGGTATGGCGTTCGAAGGGCAGGGCACCGTCGTAGATGAAGCCGGTGTCGCCCTCGCAGCAGCTGATCGTGACCGTTTGGCCGTCGCGGATCGTGTCCAGCCCGTTGCCGGTGCCGACCACCGCCGGCACACCCAGCTCGCGCGCGATGATCGCGGCATGGCAGGTGCGGCCGCCGCGGTTGGTCACGATCGCCGCCGAGCGCTTCATCACCGGCTCCCAGTCGGGGTCGGTCATGTCGGCCACCAGAACGTCGCCGGGCTGCACGCGGTTCATGTCATTGAGGTTGCGCACCACGCGCGCGATGCCGCTGCCGATCCTCTGGCCGATCGCGCGGCCCTCGCAGATCACCGGGCCGCGCTCGCCGAGCTGGAAGCGCTCGATCTGGGTGGCCTTGCCGCGCGACTTCACCGTCTCCGGGCGCGCCTGCACGATGAAGAGCTTTCCGCTGACGCCGTCCCGGGCCCACTCGATGTCCATCGGGCGGCCGTAGTGCTGCTCGATCACCAGTGCCTGCCGCGACAGCTCGTGCACGTCCTCATCGCTCAGCGAGAAGGTGTTGCGCAGCTCGGCCGGGGTCTCCTCTGTGCGCACGCGCTCGTCGGGCTGGTCGGAGTAGACCATGCGCAGCTGCTTGGCGCCGATCGTGCGCCGCAGGATCGCCGGCTTGCCCTGCTGCAAAGTGGGTTTGTAGACGTAGAACTCGTCGGGATTGACCGCGCCCTGCACGACCATTTCCCCGAGCCCGTAGCTGGAGGTCACGAACACCACATCGCGGAAGCCGGACTCGGTATCTAGCGTGAACAGCACGCCGGAGGCGCCAACGTCGGATCGGACCATCAGTTGCACGCCGGCTGACAGGAACACGTCCTCGTGCTTGAAGCCGTGGTGCACCCGGTAGGCGATCGCGCGGTCGTTGTAGAGGCTGGCGAAGACTTCCTTGACCTTGACCACCACGTCGTCCTCGCCGGTGACGTTGAGGAAGGTTTCCTGCTGCCCGGCAAAGGACGCGTCCGGCAGATCCTCGGCGGTGGCCGAGGAGCGTACCGCCACCGCGACGTCATTGCCGTTGGAGCCAGCGCCAGCGTTGTCCTGGCACAGCTGGCGATAGGCGGTGCGGATGTCCTGATCGAGCTGCGGCTGCAGTGGCGCAGCGATCACCCAGTTGCGGATCTCGGTGCCGGCCGCAGCCAATGCCCCCACGTCCTCGACATCCAGTGGAGCAAGGCGATCGAATATCCGCTGGTGCAGATCGTTGTGGGCGATGAAGTCCTTGAATGCCTCGGCCGTGGTGGCGAAGCCGCCGGGTACCGATACGCCGAGTTGTGCGAGGTTGCCGATCATCTCGCCGAGCGAGGAATTCTTGCCGCCGACGCGGGCCAGGTCGTTGAGGCGCAGCGCGTGCAGCCAGAGGATGTTCTCGTTCAAGGCGGGCGGTCTCCGTGGGGGCAGCAGTATCGGGGGAGGGTAGGGGATCGATGTGGCGCGAGAATATGCCGGCGGCGGTGGACACGGCGTTTCCGGGCGCGGCCAAGCGGCTATGATCGCTGTTGCGTCGGGTGCTTACAAGCTTGATCCGGCGGGCTTTTTCCTATGTGGAGACAGGCCTGCGAAGTAATCTGCAGGCGCATAATGCGAGGTGATTCGATGACGGGCTTGCGTCCGGTTTTCTACATTTCCGACGGTACCGGCATCACCGCCGAGACGATCGGCCACAGCCTGTTGACCCAATTCACCACGACGCGCTTCGTCAGCGACCGCATCGCTTTCGTCGACTCTATAGAGCGTGCCGGTGAAGCCGCCGTGCGCATTCGCGCCGCCGCCGAACTGCACGGCGTGCGGCCGGTGGTCATCAACTCATGCATGGACGGCAACGTCAGCGCGGCGCTGGCCGAGAGCGGCGCGCTGATGCTGGACGTGTTCGCGCCGTTCATCGAACCGCTGGAGCAGGAGTTCGGAGAGAGCCGCCAGCACACCGTCGGCCGGGCCCACGGGCTGATCGATTTCGACACCTACCATCGCCGCATCAATGCAATGAACTACGCGCTCAGCCACGACGACGGCGCCAGCATCGACTACAGCGATGCCGACCTCATCCTGGTGGCGGTGTCGCGCGCCGGCAAGACCCCGACCTGCGTCTACCTGGCGCTGCACTACGGCGTGCGCGCGGCCAACTATCCGCTGACCGAGGAAGACCTCGAGCACGACCGGCTGCCGCCGCGCCTGCGGCCGTTCCGCAACAAGCTGTTCGGGCTGACCATCGATCCGGTGCGCCTGCAGCAGATCCGGCAGGAGCGCCGTCCGGATTCGCGCTATGCCAAGCTGGAGACCTGCAAGCGCGAGGTCGCCGCGGCGGAAATGATGTTCCGCGCCGAACGCATTCCGACGCTGAGCACCACGCACACCTCGATCGAGGAAATCTCCAGCAAGGTGCTGACCTCATTGGGCATCCAGCGCGAGATGTTCTGACCCGACGCGCCTTGCGCGCGGTGTAGGAGCGCCCCATGGGCGCGATGCTTTTACATCGCCTGATCGAAGAACATCGCGCCCACGGGGCGCTCCTACAGAAGGGTCGATCTCGATCAACGCTGAACCATAAAGTTATGCGCGCCGCAGGACGCTCGTCAATGCTGCCGCGCCGCCGCCGGCGCGTGTAGCATCGGGCCATGAATTCGCTTGCCACCCGCACCGCCCGCATCCCGCGCCTGTCACGACTCGGCTGGTTGATGGGCCTGTATGCCGAGAACCACACGCGAATCGAGCGCCTGTTCGCACCAGCGAAGTTGGCTCGCGGACGATATCTGTCGCAGGTCGATGATCAGCTCGACCTGCACCTGGATGTCATCGAGCAACATCGCTACACGACCGAGCTCCGCCTGAGCTACGCGATGACCGATCCGCAGACCGGCGAGCCGGACCCATCGGCCTACCTGCGGCTGTACAACGATGCGCGCCAGGTGGAGGCCACGCATTGCTACATCGGCCGACGCTGGCAGGACGTCATCGGCATGTACCCGCCGCCCGCACGGCTGTTCGGCCACCGCCTGCGGATGAACACGTTCCTGGGCAAATGGCTCGAATACCTGGCCGAGCGCGGGCATGGCGTCGGCACGTTGGAGTTCGTCGGAGAAATTCCGCGCGAAACAAAAAGAGCGCTTGACGATCCGGAGATCGCTGCTTAAGCTTGTCGACTTTCCAGCACGTGGGGCCATAGCTCAGCTGGGAGAGCGCTACAATGGCATTGTAGAGGTCGGCGGTTCGATCCCGCCTGGCTCCACCATCTCGCTGGAACGTGTCAAGCCCGACTGCGTGAAAGGCAGTCGCAAAAGGGCTGAGTTTTCCGCGTCCCCATCGTCTAGAGGCCTAGGACACTGCCCTTTCACGGCGGCGACAGGGGTTCGAATCCCCTTGGGGACGCCATCCTCGATTGGAAAATACCGCTTCATCGCTGCCATGGGCTGTGCTAAAAGATTGCCATGGCATCCGGCGATCCCCTGCAGCGAGGCCGCCAGGCCTTTGACCGGCGGCAGTGGAAGGAAGCACACCGCCAGCTATCCGCCGCGCACCAGCGCTCGCCACTCGCACCCGAGCATCTGGAGCAGCTGGCGACGGCCACCTATCTCATCGGCAAAGAGGCCGAGGCATCCCGTCTCTGGCAGCAGCTGCATTAC
>JAHWKC010000052.1 GCA_019348095.1 Pseudomonadota bacterium
GCGCCGCGCCGCAGGGCGTGGCCGAGCAGATCGCCCAGCGGATGCGCGCGGCCGACCGGTACTGGTTCGGCATCGCGCCCGAGGGCACGCGCAAGCCGGTCCAGCGATGGAAAACCGGCTTCTGGAAAATCGCACGCGCCGCCGGAGTGCCGGTGCTGCCGGCGTATTTCCACTATCCGGACCGCGTGATCGGCATCGGTCCGCTGTTCGTGCCAAGCGACGACATGCAGGCCGATCTCGCACGACTGCGCGCGTGGTACCGGCCCTGGCAGGGCAAGCACCACGGCACGAAGCCGAGCGCCCGCGAGCCGCGCGACGGCGGGGCGGCCGAGGCGCAGTCAATGCTTGGCATGTGGTTGGCATGGTCTTTGCTAAACGCCTCTAGTGCCACATTGCGCTCCAGCGCCAGGTGCGCGCCACGCACCTGATCCGCGCGACCGCAGTCGCCAAACGCGTCGCCGACCAAGGGAGGGCGCCGTCATCCAGCAGCTATCCAGTTCGCTCCGCAACCGGCCGCGCAGGTGGCCGTCGGCCGTGGCTGCATGACGGGCAGCACCTCTTTGTTCGCGCTCGGTCCGAACGCGCTGTTGAGCGCGGTCGGCCTGTGGCGCGGCCCCGACCCGACCGTGCCGACGCCGGCCGAGCGCTGGCAGGACGCGCGGGTCGACGTGGTCATCGCCGCTGACCGCCAGCAGCACGACATCGTCTACTGCCTGGCCGGATTGCTGCGCCAGAGCCTGCGCCCGGAGTCGGTGGTGCTGATCGACGACGGCGGGTCCGATCGCGACGGCACCGCCCAGATCGCCCGCGAGTTCGCCCGCGCCAACGGGCTGAAGCTGAGCGTGATCGAGCAGATGTGGTCCTTCGGCAGGACCAGCACGATCAAGCGCCAGGCCCGCGAGTTCAAGGGCGATGTACAGGTCGTGCTGGATGCCGGCACCGTGCTGGAGTCGCCTGATTACATCGAACGCTGCGTGCGCGAGCTGTACCAGGGCGTCGGCATCGCCAGTGCCTGCGGCACCTTGTTGCCGCTGCGCGGCTACGATCGACGCCGATGGGCGCAAAGCGCGGAATTCGCGCATTGGATCGGCCACGACGTGTACCTCGACCCGGCCCTGCACCGCGACTGGCTGCATCGGTTGCTGTGGTGGATGGGCAACAGCTACCGCGAGAGCGTGGGCGCGGTGCAGCAGCGCTTTCTCAATCGGGGGCAGATGGCCCTGTTCGGCGATGTCGGCCACCCGGTGGGCGCTGCGGTGGCATACCGGCGGCGCTATCTGAAGGACCTGTTCGATCGCTACGAGCCGCTGTACGGCGACGAGCTGACCGCGCTGCCGGACCTGTTCATCGCCTTCGCCCTGAGCAACGAGGGCTACCGCAACGTGCAGGTGGCAGAGGTGCAGGCCCGCGCGCTCGGCCCCGAAATCCAGCACATGCCGCAGCTCACGCGGCGCGCGATCGCGGCGTTCCTGCAGAGCTGCCGCGATTTCGACGGGCTGCTGCGCACTCCGATGAGATGGCCGCGCCGCTGGTGGCGGCAACGCCGCGACCGCGCCCGCGCGCAGGCACCGCGCTGGCGCGACGCGCGCCGGATCGCCGAGGCCTACCGGCAGCCCTTCGGCGAGCGGCTGACCCGGCAGCAGGGGCGGCCGATCGGCTGGGCGCTGTTCTTCGTCGCGATCGAGAAAATCGCGTTTCCGCTCGGCCTGCTGCTGCTGGCCGCATCGGGCTGGTGGATTGCGCTGGCGCTGATCATCGCCGCGGAGTGCCTGCTGAGCCTGGGCCTGCTGCTCGCGGTATCGCCCGGCGCGTCGGCGCGGTCGCTGCTCAAGGGCGTGCTGGCGATACCGATGCGCTATGGCCTGATGTTGGTCGAGCTGGCCACGGTGGTCGGTTTCATCCTGCGGCGCCCGGTGCGCACCGACCGGCGCCGGCAGCGCGATCTGGAAAGTCTCGAAGACCCCAACACGTAGGAGCGGCTTCAGCCGCGAACCCGAATCGTTATCCGGCGTGGCGGGAATCCAGAGGCGCACCCTACGCGTCTTGTATGGAGGCCCGGGCGGCGTCGTGGCCTGGTCCAGAAGGTCGCGGCTGAAGCCGCTCCTACGACACCTGCGGCCTGACCAGCTCGCTGAACGCACGCGCCTGCGGGCTCAGGTACTTGCCCTTGCGCATCACCACGCCGTAACTGCGCGACGGGAAATACTCGGCCAGCGAGCGCGCCGCCAGCCGCTGACGGTCGGCGTCGGTCAGGCAGATCGCGGTGACGATGCTGATGCCCAGGCCCATCGCGACGTACTGCTTGATCACCTCCCAGCCGCCGACCTCCAGCGCGACGGTGTAGGGCACGCGGTTCTGGTGGAACACAAGATCGACCATGCGGTAGGTGGTCAGGCGCTGCGGTGGCAGGATCAGGCCGTACGGCGAGAGGTCCTCCAGCCGCAGCCGCGCCTTCTGCGCGAGCGGGTGCTCGGGCGGGGTGATCAGCATCGGCTCGAACTGGTACATCGGCGTGTAGTCCAGATCGCCCGGCACGTCGAGCATCGAGCCGACCGCCAGGTCGACCCCCTCAGTGCGCAGCAGGTCCAGCCCGCTGGCGCCGGTGACGTTGTGCAGGCTGAGCCGCACCTTCGGGTGCGCGGCGCGGAACGCCTCGATGATCCGCGGCAGAAGGTAGAGGATGGTCGAGCTGCCGGCGGCGACGTTGAGCTCGCCGGCATCGAGCCCGCGCAGGCGCTCACGGAATGCGCCGTCGAGCCCATCGATGCCCTCCACCAGCGGCCGCGCCAACTTGTACAGCGCCTCGCCCTCGGCGGTCATGATCAGCCGGCGGCCGCTGCGCTCCAGCAGGCGCACGCCCGTCTCGCGCTCCAGCGCCTGCAACTGCAGCGTCACCGCCGGCTGGCTCAGAAACAGCGCCTCGGCCGCGCGCGACACCGAGCCCAGCCGCGCGGTCTGGCAGAACGCCCGCAGCGGCTTGAGGCGGTCGCCCTTGTAGGCAAAGCGGGGGTGGCTGGGCATTGGTGCGGATCCGGGTTGGGCGGCACCCTGTAGGAGCGCCCCATGGGCGCGATGCTCTTCTGCCGAACGAAGCAAAAGCATCGCGCCCATGGGGCGCTCCTACGGGTTTCGCGTGAGTTATAAGGTCAGCTAATAGCTATCATTGATAAATCTTCATTGTCAAATACATGCAGCACACGCAGGGTGGTCTTGACTGCAGGTCCCAGTCATACGGAGCCAACCCATGTCGGCAGTGATGATCGAAACCGCCGCCAGCGACGGCATCGAGCTCCGCACGGCGGCGCTTCCGGGCCAGGAGCAGGTGCTGCCGCATGCCGCCCTGGGCTTGCTCGCCGACCTGCACCGCCGCTTCGAACCGGCCCGGCAGGCGCGGCTGGCGGCCCGCCGCGAGCGTCAGGCGTTCTTCGATGCGGGCGGCCTGCCGGATTTCCGCGGCGACACCGCCGCCATCCGCGCGGGCGACTGGCGGGTGGCGGAGCTGCCCCGGGCGCTGCTCGATCGCCGGGTCGAGATCACCGGTCCGGTCGACCCCAAGATGGTGATCAACGCGCTCAACTCCGGCGCCAACTGCTTCATGGCCGACTTCGAGGACAGCACCTCGCCGACCTGGCCCAACCTGCTGCGCGGCCAGCGCGCGCTGCAGCAGGCCGTCGCCGGCACGCTGGAGTGGACCGCGCCCGAGGCGGGCAAGCGCTACACGCTGAAGCCGCACGACCAGCAGGCGGTGCTGCTGGCGCGCCCGCGTGGCTGGCACCTCGACGAGAAGCACCTGCGGATCGATGGCGAGTCGATCGCGGCCGGCCTGTTCGACCTCGGCCTGTTCGCGTTCCACAACGCGCTCGCGCTCGCCGCGAAGGACCGCGGCCCGTTTTTCTACCTGCCCAAGCTCGAATCGATGGAGGAGGCGCAGCTGTGGAACGAGGTGCTCTGCCACCTCGAGCGCGCGCTCGGCCTCGCCCCGGGGCAGATCAAGGTCACCGTGCTGATCGAGACATTGCCGGCGGTGTTCGAGATGGACGAGATCCTGCACGCGCTGCGTTCGCGCATCGCCGGGCTCAACTGTGGGCGCTGGGACTACGTGTTCTCCTACCTGAAGACCTTCCGCCGCCACCGCGACAAGGTCCTGCCCGAGCGCGGCCAGGTGACGATGAGCCAGCCGTTCCTGCGCACCTACTCGGACCTGCTGATCCACACCTGCCACAAGCGCGGCGCGCACGCGATGGGCGGCATGGCCGCGCAGATCCCGGTCAGCGGCGATGCCGCCGCGAGCGTCGCTGCAAACGATGCCGCCCTGGCCAGGGTCCGCGCCGACAAGCTGCGCGAGGTCACCGCCGGCCATGACGGCACCTGGGTCGCGCACCCGGCGCTGATCCCGCTGGCGCGCGCGATCTTCGACGAGCACATGCCGACCCCGCACCAGCACCACGTGCGTCGCGACGACGTGCGCGCGCTGGATGGCGACGACCTGCGCGAGCACCTGCTCGCGCCCGCGCTCGGCACGATCACCCGCGCCGGTTTCCAGAACAACGTCGAGGTCTGCGTGCGCTATCTCGCCGCCTGGCTCGACGGCAACGGCTGCGTGCCGATCCACGGGCTGATGGAGGACGCCGCCACCGCCGAGATCGCCCGCACCCAGCTGTGGCAGTGGCTGCACCACGCCGAGTTACCACTCGGCCTAGCGCCTAGCGGAACCGACGCCGCGCGCGAGCCGCTGCACCTGGACGATGGCGACCCGGTCGACTTCGCCCTGCTCGAACGCGCGCTGCTCAACCTGCCCAGCAGGCTGACCAAGTGCAAGGACCTGCCAGGCGCCGGCCGCGTCAAAGAGGCGATCGAGCTGCTCGACCGGCTGACCCACGCCGACATCCTGGAGGAGTTCCTGACCCTGCCGGCGTACCAGCGCCTGTAGGAGCGACGTAAGTCGCGACCTGCGCCATCCCGACCGACCGACGAATCGCGACTCACGTCGCTCCTACAAAAAACCTTCGCGAGGATTTACCACGCCCTCCCCACCGCCGAATACCTCCCGTAGGAGCGGCTTCAGCCGCGAACCGGAACCGTCTGCTTGCGTTGCATCCGATCGCGGCTGAAGCCGCTCCTACAAATCCCCGCACGCCCCCATGGCACGACCCCACCCGAGACAAGGACCCGCCCCCATGACCACGCCCCTGCCCACCGCCGATCAACTTCGCCAGCAATGGCACACCGACCCGCGCTGGGCCGGCATCGAGCGCCCGTATTCGGCCGAAGACGTCGTGCGCCTGCGCGGCACCGTGCCGGTCGAGCATTCGTTGGCCAGGCTCGGCGCCAGCAAGCTGTGGCACTCGCTGCAGACCGAGGACTTCGTCAACGCGCTCGGCGCGCTGACCGGCAACCAAGCCCTGCAGCAGGTCAAGGCCGGGCTCAAGGCGATCTACCTGTCGGGCTGGCAGGTCGCGGCCGACGCCAACCTCGGCGGCCAGATGTACCCCGACCAGTCGCTGTACCCGGCCGACTCGGTCCCGGCGGTGGTCAAGCGGATCAACAACACGCTGCTGCGCGCCGACCAGATCCAGTGCGCCGAGGGCGGGGCCGAGGGTCGCGAGCACATCGACTTCCTGCAGCCGATCGTGGCCGACGCCGAAGCCGGCTTCGGCGGCGTGCTCAACGCGTTCGAACTGATGAAGGGCATGATCGAGGCCGGCGCGGCCGGCGTGCACTTCGAGGACCAGCTCGCCAGCGCCAAGAAGTGCGGCCACATGGGCGGCAAGGTGCTGGTGCCGACCCGCGAGGCGGTCGAGAAGCTGGTCGCCGCACGCCTGGCAAGCGATGTCATGGGCGTCCCGACGCTGATCGTCGCGCGCACCGACGCCGAGGCCGCCGACCTGCTGACCAGCGACATCGACCCCAACGATGCGCCGTTCACCACCGGCGAGCGCACCGCCGAAGGCTTCTACAAGACCCGCAAGGGCCTGGAGCAGGCGATCAGCCGCGGACTGGCCTACGCGCCGCACGCCGACCTGATCTGGTGCGAGACCGGCAAGCCCGACCTGGAGTTCGCGCGCGAGTTTGCCGAGGCCATCCACGCCCGTTATCCCGGCAAGCTGCTGGCCTACAACTGCTCGCCGAGCTTCAACTGGAAGAAGAACCTGGACGACGCGGCCATCGCCAGGTTCCAGACGGAGATCGCGACCTACGGCTACCGCTTCCAGTTCATCACCCTGGCCGGCTTCCACGCGCTGAACTACGGCATGTTCAACCTGGCCCACGGCTACGCGCGCCGGCAGATGAGCGCGTTCGTCGAGCTGCAGGAGGCCGAGTTCGCCGCCGCCGGCAAGGGTTTCACCGCGGTCAAGCACCAGCGCGAGGTCGGCACCGGCTATTTCGACGCGGTCACCCAGACCATCCAGGGCGCGCAGTCCTCCACCGTGGCGCTGAAGGGCTCGACCGAGGAGGAGCAGTTCGAACCGGCACGGGCCGCGGCGGCGGCCTGAAGGCAGCCGAGCAGGCGGGCAGCGGTCGCAGCGCCGCGGCGAGGCGGCGTGCTGTCGCAGCCGTGCCGGCGACCGGAGTAGGCGCCGTCATCGGCTCTTCTTGATCCGCAACGCGGTTCGCTGTTCCGGTCCGGGCTGGTGCTATCCTGCGGACCGGTGTCGTTCAGCTTCGGCTGCACGTCGACAGGAACCCGGGGGGGCGGCCGCGATGACTCGCAACAACTTGGCGCCGACGCCCGCCGATGGCCCGGCCCGCGCCGATCCCCAGGCCACATCGCCCGATCAGCCCACATCGCCCGATCTTGCGACTGCAGTGCTCACCTCGGCCGAGTTCGAGCTGTTCGCCCAGCTCGGCCGGGCGCGCCGGGTGTCGGCCGGCGAACGCTTGTTCCGCCGCGGCGATCTGGGCACCACCATGTACGTGGTCGGAAGCGGCGAGATCGAACTGGATTTCGGCGAGGACCTGGTTGCCAAACGGCTCGGGCCTTGCGAGTTCTTCGGCGAACTTGGCCTGCTGATCGGCGACCACGCGCGCAGCGCCGACGCCACCGCCACTGCCGATGGCGAGCTGGTCGAGCTGCGCCATGAAGAGTTCCAGCGCCTGGTCGACCGCGACCCCGGCCTGGTCTCCCATTTCCTGCGCCGCGCGATCATGCGCGTGGTGCTCAACGAGCAGGGCCTGATCCGCCGCCTGCGCCGCCGCAACCACGACCTGCAGAGCGCGCTGGACAACCTGCACGCCACCACCCACCAGCTCAACCAGGCCGAACACTTGGTGCGCACCGACGAGCTGACCGGCCTGTACAACCGCCGCGGCCTTGTCCTGCACCTGCAGGAGCGCAGCACGGACGGCCCGGCCGGCGGCATGGGCCTGATCCTGGTCGATTGCGACCGCTTCAAGCAGGTCAACGACGACCATGGCCACCTGGTCGGTGATCGCGTGCTGCAGAGCGTTGCCAGCATCCTGCGGTCGGTGGTCGGCCCGGGCGGCGTCGCCTGCCGGCTCGGCGGCGACGAGTTCTGCCTGCTGGTCCCCGCCGCCACGCCGGCGGACGTGATGCGCTTCGCCAACTACATCGTGAGCACCGCCCAGCACCTGATGCAGGTGGCCGACGAGGCGGCCACCGCGCCGGCCATCTGTGCGCTCAGCGTCGGGGCCTGCCTGGTCGACCCGCAGGCGGACTGGAACGAGTGGTACGCCCAGGCCGACGCCGCGCTGTACCGGGCCAAGCGCCACGGCGGTGACCGGGTCGAATGGCAGGACCTGCCGCCCACGCCGGCCTGAGCGCACCCGAATGGAAATCGCCGCCATCCGCCCGGCCGATGTGCACGCCGAGTCCGAAGCGCCGCAACTGCGCACCATCCTGCTGACCGACATCTGCGACTCGATCAGCCTGGTCGAGCGTATTGGCGACGGCGCCGCGGCCACCTTCTTCCGCGAACACGACCGCCTGGTCCTGCGGCTGCAGCAGCAGTGGCGCGGCCGCCTGATCGACCGCTCCGACGGCCTGCTGCTGTTGTTCGAACGCCCGATCGACGGGCTCGGCTTCGCGATCGACTACGCGCGCGGCCTGCGCGAGCTCGGCGCGCAGCGCAACCTGGACCTCAGCGCCCGCGCCGGCCTGCACGTCGGCGAAGTGCTGACCTGGCGCAACAGCGAGGAGGCGGTGCGGGTCGGCTCCAAGCCGCTGGAAGTCGAAGGCCTGGCCAAACCGATCGCGGCGCGGCTGATGTCGATGGCCCGGCCCGGCCAGATCCTGCTCTCGGCCGTGGCCGAGCCGCTCGCCCACCGCGCCGCGCGCGAACTCGGCGAACGCGGCCAGCACATGATCTGGAAATCGCACGGCCGCTGGCGCTTCAAAGGCATGCCCGAGCCGCACGAGGTGTTCGAGGTCGGCGAGCCCGGCATCGCCCCGCTGCGCGCCCCGCCCAACAGCGCCAAAGCCTGGCGCGCCCAGTCGGTCAGCGTCTTGTGGCGCCGCCCGGCCGCGCTGGCTGTGCAAGCCGCGGTGGTCGCGGTAATGGCCGCAGGCGCCTGGTTCATGACCCGCCCCGCCCCGGCGATCGCCTTCAACGAGCGTGACTGGGTGGTGGTCGCGGACCTGCGCAACCTGACCGACCAGCCCTTGCTCGACGAATCCCTCGAGCAGGCGTTCCGCATCAGCCTGGAGCAGTCGCGCCACGTCAACGTGCTCAGCGACCTAAAGACCCGCGACACCCTCGCGCGCATGCAGCGCGAGTCCGGCACCCAACTCGACCGCGCGATCGCCTCCGAGATTGCCATCCGCGACGGCGCCCGCGCGGTGATACTCCCGACGGTGACCGAAGTCGGCGGCCGCGTCAGGTTCAGTGCCGAGGTGATCGACCCCAACAGCCAGACCACGGTGTATGCCGGGTCGGCCGATGGCAATGGCGCGGTTTCGGCGCTGACGTCGATCGACGCGGTCACCGCGCAATTGCGTAGCGAACTCGGCGAGGCGCTGAAGTCGATAGAGCACGCTTCGGTACCGTTGCCGAAAGCGACGACGGAGAATCTGGATGCGCTGCGCGCATTTGCCTTGGGGCAGGAGAATTTTGCCCGCAGTGACTTCGTCGAAGCTGAAGGGTTCTACTTACAGGCGGTGAGTCTGGACCCACAGTTCGCTTTGGCGCACCTTGGCTTGGTGCGATCCAAGAACGCGCAGGATCGGTTCGCTGATGGACGTTCAGATCTGCGTGCTGCCTGGTCCCTGCGAGAGCGGATGCCGCCCAGAGAACGACTGTATCTGGATGCTTGGGTAGCCGAAGCCCAAGCCCCAGAAGATGCCCTCGAGAAGTGGAAACAGATGTCCGGGTTGTACCCCGACTCGTTCCCGGCATTGGCTAACGTCGCCTATGCTTCGGCGGCAAGAAACCTCTATAGCCAGGCATTTCGTTACGCAAAGCGTGCAGCGTCCCCAAAAAATGAGTTTGCACCACTCTCCGCCGAGTTGCTGGGACGGATGGCGATGGCGATCGGAGATTTCAAACAAGCGGAGGCATCCTTCAGAGAGGCTGCCTCCGAAGGGGTCGACACCGCCGCGCTGAGACTCGCAACGCTTTATGCGGCTCAGCGCCGATTCGACGAGGCAGTGGAGATTCTGCCGAACAGTAGCGTTGTCCCAGGCCACTTCGACGAGGCAACCATCCTGCTGGACTCGGGCCAGTTCGGAAGCGCCATGGAAGCAATGCAGAAGATGCATGACAGCACCACTGCAGGCTCGGTGCGAAGGAGCGAAGCAGCTGTCGCGCTCGCGACATTTCAATGGCTGGCTGGCGAAGGTGACCTCGCGGCAGAAACTCTGCGCGAGACGGTTCCGCTAGCACTCACTTCCATGAAACGAACGGAAAGTCGGGTTGACGCGCATGGCTACGCAGCCGCTGCCATCATCGGAGCGCTGGTCGCTCACCGCCTCGGGGTCGCGGAGATGGGATCGCTCGTTGCCGAACGCCTGGGCACCACAGGAATTGCGATGCCGCAACAGACAGTGACGTTACTGAGGGTGCTGGAGGCCGAGAATCTGCGGGTGGGTGGGAAGCCGGTCGAAGCGATAAAGCATATCGAGCCTGTCTTCGATGGTACCGAGCCATTCCAGGCGCACACGGTCCGCATGCAAAGCTACATCGACAGCGATGAATTCGAGGCCGGGGTTGCTGAAGCGCGTTGGTTGAGCGACAACCGCGGCTCAGCGTATGCAGAGCACGGCTGTCGCTGGTGCCAACAGCCCCTCAATGTCGCCGACACAGCGCTTGCACATCTAGTCCTTGCTGAAGCACTGGCGGTTGCCGGTCGCAGAGGCGAAGCCAGAAAATGGTTAGACCGGCTTGATTCGCATTGGCGCAAGTCTCATCTGCCTGATTACTTGCGGGTCCGTCGCGAGGTGGTTGTCGACACATTCAATTGAATCGGCTGCATTGTCAGTCCCGACGTGAGAAGTTCTCTCAAAACTCCGCGGGATCGAACAATCTGCTCTTTTGGCGCGATACGGTCGACCTTCAGGCATTCCGTTGGTGGCACCGACTTCGGGGGGGCGGGAGGCTTGAATGGCGGCCCCCCGCGGCCCGCTGCTGCGAGTTCTTCGTTTGACGGCTTGTATCCAACCTTTGCCAATGCCGCTTGCGGATCCTTCTTGAACAGCCGCCGGAACGAGTTGTCGGTGCTGAGCAGATCGAGCAGCTTGTCCGCGACTTCGGGATCGAGTGGTGTGGACTTCTTGCCGGCGGCCGTCTTCGAGCCGGTGGTCTTCTTGGTTGCCATTCCCCATTTTCCCCTGACGAAGGCCCGTTGCAGGCATCCTTGATGCCGAATCTATCCTTGTCGACGTGGCGGAACAACCACACCCTCCAATCGAAGGGATCGAAGCCGGTGCGGTGGATGAACCGTCGCGAACCCAGAGTGCCGCAGCGCGGAGTACGCTGATCCTCCAGTCATTGGTGACCGTCGGGTCTGACCTCAGAGGGCTGTTCGGATGCGTATACGTCGTTGCGCGGTGTTGTTGCTGGAGCCGCGCGAAGAAGTGGGTTTCGATCTAGATAACTTGCTGGCCGGCGGAAACGGCCTGAGGCGCGAATGCCGCTGGCTGGCGCTGGCGCCGCACTTGGGCGCTGAAGTCGAGGTCGATGCCGCCGAGCGCCTCGGCGGCGAGGGCGGCGGTGACCGCCGAGTCGATGCCGCCCGAGAGCCCGACGAGGGCGGTGCGAAAGCCGCACTTGGCGGCGTAGTCGCGGATGCCGAGGACCAGGGCGTCGTGCGCGGCCGCGATCTCGCCGGCGGGGTCGGTGGCGTGGCGGTCGCGGCGCTCGCCGCTGACGGTGCCCTGCTCGAGGTCGATGTCGGCGACGACGAGGTCGGTGGCGAAGTCGCGGCAGCGGGCACCGACCGAGCCGTCGGCGGCGTAGACCGCCGAGCCGCCGTCGAAGACGAGATC
>JAHWKC010000053.1 GCA_019348095.1 Pseudomonadota bacterium
GGTCAGCCACTGCTGCTGCGCCACGAGGCGACCCGCCCGGCTACTTCTTGTTGCGACGCTGGACGCGGGTCTTCTTCAGCAGCTTGCGGTGCTTCTTCTTGGCCATCCGCTTGCGGCGCTTCTTGATGACGGAACCCACGTCAGAACCTCTGCTCGCTGCTACTCGGGAAGTCGGAAGGCCCCAGACTACCCGCGCGCGTCAGCCGACCTCGTCGAAGCCGACCTTGAGGTAGTCGTGCACGGCCCGCTCCGGGATCCGGAACGACCGGCCGACCTGCACGCTGGCCAGCTCGCCGGAGTGCACGAGGCGGTAGACGGTCATCTTCGAGACGCGCATGACTGCGGCGACCTCCGCCACCGTCAAGAACTTGATCTCGCTCAAGCTGGACATGCTCACCGCCGTCGGCACGCGTCGCGGCCAGCGGCTTCCCCACCGCTGGCATCGGACACGCGCGTCTGGTGAGGGTATCGGTGCGGGAGTGATCCGCACAGTCACCCGTTCGGCCCAACCTGCTCCCGCTTGTGCGCCCGCAGCCACATCAACGGGGCAGGTTCGCGTCGCTGCGGACGGACAAGCGGGAGAGGCGGTCAGGACCAGTCGGTGACGAGGTCGGAGAGGGGGTCGTAGAGGTGCGGCGGCACGTTGTCGTCCAGCGGCACGGTGACCACCGGCTTGCCCTCGGCCTCGGCGACGAACAGCGCCGGGTCGTTGCAGTCGGCCAGCGCGAGCGTCTCGATCCCGGCCTCGGCGGCCGCGCCGGCCCAGCCGTGGTCGGCGACCACGAGGTCAGGTTCTACGTCAAGGGGGAGAACTCCCTGGGGATGTACAGTCCGCCGAGCGGTCACAACGTCGACACGCATTTCCTCGTCGAAGGCGGGAGCGGCGAGACCACCAGCCCGGCCCACAACGCCGGCAACGGGATGCGCGCGCGCGCATCGTCGCGCCGCGCGTTGCGGTACAGCAGCGGCGCACACAGCATCCCGGCGATCACGGTCAGCTGGAACGTGCCCGCGACCAGCCACGACGGCCCGCTGGCCGCGGCGAAGCTCAGACAGGCGTAGAACAGCACGAAGCCAATCGCGCTCCACTTCAGCCACGGCCACGGGTGTGCGCGTATCGCGCGCCACACCGGCCCGACCCCGCCCTGCCAGCGCATCACCAGCAGCATCAGCGGCAGCGCGATGAAGTAGCGCAGCGAGGCGGTCCACGCCCAGTGCCCGCCCTCGACCGCGGCCGCGCGGTTGAGCACGTAGGCGCTGGTGAAGAACAGCGCCGAGAGCAACGCGATGGCGACGGCGAACAGGGCGTGGCGACGGTGCGGATTCATGCGATCACTGCGCAATGGTGGTCGGCCGGCGGGTGCCGGGCGGATGTCGTAAATGCAGAGCTTTTGACGCGGATCAGAGCGAGAAGAGCGGATCAAAGCGGAATCGAACTGTTGGACAAAAAAGCCCATCCGTCTTTTTTTTCTCTGATCCGCGTCGGCAGCGCTTGACCCCTCATCGCGGCTGAAGCCGCTCCTACATAAAGCTGATGGGGATCAGCGGCGGCGGATGGGTATCGCCGAGAGGGGTACCTGCACCTCGTCGATGCCGTCGGTGCGGATCGGTGCGCCGGGCGGCGGGCCCCATGCTTGGGCGTAGATCACCTCCCACGTCGCCGGAAGCCGGCCATCGCGAGTGCGCAGCTGCTCGTAGGCCTGGGCCGCGCGGGCGAACCGCGCGCGTCCGGTCAGGCTGCGGCGGCGCTCGATCATCGCGTTGGTCGCGCCGAGCGTGCGCAGCTCGCGCATCAGTCCGGCCAGGTCCTGGTGATGCCCGGTGAACTCGTCGCGGTCGAGCACCGGGTCCTTGAACCCGGCGGCGACCAGCGCATCGCCGAACTGCCCGATCGCCGGGAACAGGCTCACGTGCGGCGCGTCGTCGGCTTCGGAGAACGCCCCGCGCAGCTCGAACAAGGTGTCCGGACCGAACGTCGATGCCAGCAGCAGCCCGCCGGGCCTGAGCACGCGACGGAACCCGGCGAACACCGCCGGCAGGTCCTCGACCCACTGCAGGCACAGGTTGGAGAACAGCACGTCGACGCTGGCATCGCGCAGCGGCAAGGCGCGCGCGTCGGCGCAAACCGGCGCCGGGCGGCGCGGGAACGGCAGGAACGCGGGGCGCCGACCGCCGGCGTTGCGCCGGCTTTCCTGCAGCATCGGCAGGGCCAGGTCCAGCGCGATCACCTGCGCCCTGGGCCAGCGCTTCTGCATGGCCGCGCTGGCATGGCCGGGTCCGCAGCCGAGGTCGAGCACCACCTCGGGCGGGCGTGCAGCGATCGCCGGATCGTCCAGGTAGTCGAGCGACTCCATCAGTCGCGCGCCGACCTCGCGCTGCAACGCGGCCGCGCCGTCGTAGCCATGCGCGGCGCGCGAGAACGCGCGGCGGACCTGGCGGTGGTCGAACAGGTCGGTCATGGCCCGCCGGACCCGGGACTGGCGCCTCGGGACTCGACGGAGCCGCTGGAGGGGGCGGAGTAGCCGTGGGGCACGTCACGCGCAAAAGCCGCGGCCGCGAACGCGTCGATCTCGCGCGCCACCTCCGCGGCCGCCGCCAGGAACGGCGCGTGCCCGGCATCGGCGATCACCACGCTGCGCGCATCCGGCGCGAGTGCGGCCGCGGCCGGCATCGCGCCGGCCGGAACCAGGCGATCGCGACGGCCGGAAATCCACACACTCGGCACGCGCAGACCTGCCAACTCGTCGCGCACATCGAGCGCATCGAGCAGGCCCAGGCCCTCCTGCAGCGCGCGCTCGGACGGCTCGCCGCGCGCGAAGGCTTTGGCCCTCAGCTCCCGGAGTTCCTCGCGGGCGCTCTGCGAACCCAGCGCCTCCAACGCCAGGAAGCCGTCCAGCGTGCCGCGGAAATCGTGGGCGAGCGCGTCGCCGAAGTCGCCGAACAGACTCGCCTCGACCCCGTGCGCCCAGCCCGGGCGGGCGACGAAACATGGCGAGGAGGCCACCATCACCAGCCCACGCACCTGCTCGGGGAAATCCAGCGCGATGCGCAGCGCGAACTGGCCGCCGAGCGACCAGCCCAGCCACACCGCATCGGGGACGCGCGCGACCAGTTCGGCCGCCAGCGTCGCAGGCAGCAGCGGGGTGGTGTCCTCGCGCGCGTGACCGTGCCCCGGCAGGTCGACCAGGTGAACGGTGTAGCGATGCTCCAGCCGTTCGACCAGCGGCGCGAACAGCCCGCCGTGCATCGCCCAGCCGTGGATGAAGGCCAGCGCCGGTCCGCGGCCGCGGGTCTGGATGAACATCGCGCTGGCCCTACCGCGAGAGTTCGGCGAAGCGCGACTCGGCTTCGGCCCGATCGCGCGCTCTGGACAACGCGTCGGCCACCGCGTCGATGTCGTCGGTGGTGTGCAGTGCCGACAGCGTCACCCGCAGGCGGGCGCGGCCTTCCTGCACCGTCGGCGGGCGGATCGCGGTGACCCAGTAGCCGTCCTGCTCGAGCGCAGCGGCCATCGACAGCGCGCGTGTCTCGTCGCCGCAGATCACCGGCTGAATCGGCGTCTCCGATGGCAGCAGGGTCAGGCCTGCCTTGCCGGCGCGCTCGCGGAAGCGCGCGATGTGCTCGAGCAGTTTTTCGCGGCGCCAGTGCTCGCTGCGCGCGAGCTTGACCGCGGCCAGGCTCGCGGCGGCCTGCGCCGGCGGCAACGCGGTGGTGTAGACGTACGGCCGCGCGGTCTCGGCCAGGTGCTCGATCAGCTCGGCATCGCCAACCACCGCCGCGCCGTAACCGCCGAGCGCCTTGCCCAGGGTGGCCAGTTGCAGCGGCACCGCCTCCAGCCCAAGCCTGGCCTCGGCGACACTGCCGCGCCCGTCGGGGCCGCGCACGCCGACCCCGTGCGCATCGTCGACGTACAGCAGCGCCTTCTGCACCCGCGCGACCAGCGCCAGCTCGCGCAGCGGCGCGACATCGCCGTCCATCGAGAACACCCCGTCGGTGGCCAGCAGCGCCATCCCCTCGGGCCGGCTGCGCAGCTGCCGGATCGCGCCTTCCGGGTCCAGGTGCGGGTAGCGCCGCAGCCGGCAGTTGGCCAGGCGCGCGGCGTCGATCAGGCTGGCATGGTTGAGCCGGTCCTGCACGCAGACGTCCTCGTCGCCGAGCAGGCTCTGCACCACCGCCAGGTTGGCCAGGAAGCCGCTGCCGAACAGCAGCGCGCGGGGTGCCTGCAGCCAGTCGGCCAGCTCGCGCTCGAGCGCATCGTGGATCGCGTGATGGCCGCAGACCAGATGCGAGCCGATGCCGCCGGCGCCCTCGCGCGCGGCGGTGTCCTGCAACGCACCGACCACCGCGAAATGCTGCGACAGACCCAGGTAATCGTTGCTGCAGAAGTTCAGCAGCTCGCGTCCGTCGACCGTGGCGCGCGCGCCGTCGCGGTGGCTGACCAGGCGCCGCACCCGCGTGCGCGCGGCCGCGACACGCTCGGCGCGCGCCGCCGCGATCCGCTCACGCCATTGCGCCCGGGCCATGGCTCAGGCGGCGCGCGATGGCGTGGCGTCGAGTCCTTCGACGGCATGCTCTGGGACAGCACGCTCTACGACGGCATGCTCTTCATCGGCGTGCTCCTCCACGATCCCGGCATGCACGGTGTTACTGCGGATGCCGGTGTCCTCCACCACCTGCATCGGCCGCAGGCCGAGCCGCGCGAACAGCGCCAGATCGCGCTCGGTATCGGGGTTGCCGGTGGTCAGCAGCTTCTCGCCATAGAAGATCGAGTTGGCGCCGGCCAGGAAGCACAGCGCCTGCAGCTCGTCGCTCATGCTCTCGCGACCGGCCGACAGCCGGACCATGGACTGCGGCATCAGCAGCCGTGCAACCGCGATGGTGCGGACGAACTCGAACGGATCCAGCTCGGCAAGCCCCTCGTCCTCGGCCAGCGGCGTGCCCTCGACCTTGACCAACCGGTTGATCGGCACCGAATCGGGATGCGCCGGCAGGTTGGCCAGGGTCTGCAGCAGGCCGGCGCGCTGCGCGCGGCTCTCGCCCATGCCGACGATGCCGCCGCTGCAGGTCTTCATGCCGACATCGCGCACGTGGCCCAGGGTGTCGAGCCGGTCCTGGAACTCGCGGGTGTGGATGATCTCGTTGTAGAACTCCGGTGCGGTGTCGAGATTGTGGTTGTAGTAGTCCAGGCCCGCGGCCTTGAGCGCGACCGCCTGCTCGCCCGACAGCATGCCCAGGGTGGCGCAGGTCTCCAGCCCGAGTGCTTTGACCTCGCGGATCATCGCGGCGACCTTGGGGATGTCGCGGTCCTTGGGCGAGCGCCAGGCCGCGCCCATGCAGAAGCGCGAGGCGCCGGCGGCCTTGGCCTGCCTGGCTTTCTCCAGCACGGCATCAAGGCCCATCAGCTTGGTCGCGTCGACCCCGGTGTGGTAGCGCTGCGCCTGCGGGCAGTAGCTGCAGTCCTCCGGGCAACCGCCGGTCTTGACCGAGAGCAGCGTGCTGACCTGGATCTCGGCGGCGTCGAAGTGCTCCCGGTGCACGCCCGCGGCGCGGTGCAGCAACTCGGGGAATGGCAGGTCGAACAGCGCGCGGACCTCGCCGCGGGTCCAGTCATGGCGCAACGCGCGCGCCGGCGCGGGGGTTTCACTGACAGCGGGCATGGGAGTTTTCCGACGGACACGGCAGGCCGAGATCGGCAGTCTGGAAAGCATGCCCGGCACTGTCAACCAGATGGCCGCCGCGCCGGTCGACGGGCCGATGCAGGAGCGCGACCCGGCGCGCCCGCAAGACGCGGCGCAAGGCTGCTGGTCGCGGCTCGCGCGCGCCCTGTGGCCGCCGCGCTGCCTGCTGTGCGGCGAGCCCGGCGCCGGGCGCCTCGACCTTTGCCGGGCCTGCGCCGGTGGTCTGCCTTGGAATCGAAGCGCCTGCATTTCCTGCGCGATCCCGCTGCCCGACCCGCCGGAAAACGGCAGCGCGCGCCGGGTTTCGCAGACCTGCGGCGCCTGCCTGCGCAGGGCACCGCCGCTCACAGAGGCGCTGGCCGCGTGTATCTACGCCGCGCCGATGGACCGGCTGCTGCCGCGGCTGAAGTTCCACCGCGACCTGGCCACCGGACGCCTGCTGGCGCAGCTCATGGCCCAGGCATTCGCTCCCACGGTGCGGGAGTGGCCGTCCGCGGCAGTGCTGGTGCCGGTCCCGCTGCATCGCGCCCGCCTGCGCGAGCGTGGCTACGACCAGGCCTTGGAGCTCGCGCGGCCGTTGGCCCGGACGTTCGGGCTTCGGCTGATGGAGGGCGCGCTGCAGCGCACGCGCGGCACGTCGCCGCAGTCGCGGCTGGATGCGCCGCAGCGGCGGCGCAACCTGGACCGAGCGTTTGCGCCGCGCGCTGGTATGGCGTGCCCGGCGCACGTCGCGCTGGTCGACGACGTCATGACCACCGGCGCGACCCTGCATTCGGCAACCAAGGCGTTGCGCCGCGCCGGGGTGGCGCGGGTCGACGGCTGGGTCTGCGCGCGGGTGCCGTAGCCGCCGGTGCCCATCTCCTGGTCCGGGCCCGGTCCGGGCGGCTCAGTGCAGCGCGTAGTCCAGCGCCAGTCCGGCAAACACCGCCGCCCCGACCCAGTGGTTGTGCAGGAAAGCGCGGAACAGCCTGGCGCGATCGCGGCCGCGCACGATCCAGAACTCCCAGCCCACCAGCACCAGCGCCGTGCCCAGGCCGGCCCAGTAGTACGCTCCCAACCCGGCCCCGTCGCCGACCAGCCACAGCGCCGCGAAGAACACCGCGTACAGCACCCCTTGCGCGATCAGGTCGAGCTCGCCGAACAGGATCGCGGTCGACTTGCTGCCCATGCGCAGGTCGTCGTCGCGGTCGACCATCGCATACCAGGTGTCGTACGCGGTCGCCCAGGCGATGTTGGCGACATACAGCAGCCAGGCCAGCGCCGGCACCTCGCCGCGGACCGCCGCGAACGCCATCGGGATGCCCCAGCCGAACGCCAGGCCGAGGTAGACCTGCGGCAGGTAGGTGTAGCGCTTGAGGTAGGGGTAACTGGCCGCCAGCCCGATGCCGACGAAGCTCAGGTAGACGGTCAGGCGGTTGAGCGTGAGCACCAGCGCGAACGCCACCAGCATCAGCACCGCGAACAGTGCCAGCGCCTCGCGTCCGCGCACCGCGCCGGTGGCCAGCGGCCGGCCGCGGGTGCGCTCGACGTGCGGGTCGAGCCAGCGGTCGGCGTAGTCGTTGATCACGCAGCCGGCCGAACGGGTCAGCCAGACCCCGGCGCTGAACACCGCCAAGGTCCACAGCGGCGGCACGCCCCCGGCCGCCAGCCACAGGCCCCACCAGGTCGGCCACAGCAGCAGCAGCCAGCCGACCGGGCGGTCGGCGCGTACCAGTTGCCAGTACAGCGCGAGCCGGGTCTTCCAGGGCGATGTGCGGGGTTGCGCGTGTTTCATGTGACGGCCAGTGACTCCAGCAAGCGGGCATCGGCGCTTCCGCTGGCGCGGCGAGGCAGCGCGGGAGGGGGAGCGGTCGACTCTAAAGCAACAGCCAAGCGCCCCCGCAACCTTGTCCGCCGCGCAAGGAACAGAGCAATGCACGGCCGCCCCCATGCACCGGCGCGGAAGCCGGGAGCGGCTGGCTGGGACTTGAGCGGCGCTGCAAGCGTCTCTCCCAGCCCTTGCGAGAAAGGCGGAGCACAGGCCCAGCGCGCGAACGCGCGTTTGCCGCTAGAATGCCAGCCCCGCGCGGCCGGTCTGTGTTGACCACGCCGCCGGATTTCGCCAGGCGCCCGTAGCTCAGCCGGATAGAGTAGTGGCTTCCGAAGCCATTGGTCGGGGGTTCGAATCCCTCCGGGCGCGCCATCTCCAGTGCTCGTGCGCCGGGGCCGGCTCTATACTGGTGAACGGCCGCCATGTTGCGGCCGGTTTTTTTGCAAGTGCTGGTGCAAGTGTTCTTGGCAGGCGTTCGCAAGGTGCTTGCAGGTGTTCTGGTTGATGGCTTCACGCGCCGACCCGGCGCGTCCAACAGGTGGATCGTGCGCAACTACGACCTCGAGTTCCTCAAGAAATTCTCGCTGGTGATCGGCTTTCTGGTGCTGGTCACGATCGGCCTGATGGTCGGTGCGTTCATCCTGCATCGCAGCTTGCCGCAGGAGGTCGACCCGAGTGTCGCGCAGCGCACCGAGAACCGTATCGCGCCAGTCGGCGCGGTCTACGCCGGCAGCACCGGCGCCGCCGCCCAGGCCGCGGCGACCGCAGCGGCCGCAGCCGCAGCCGCCTCGCAGGTCGCCTACGGCGGCACGCTCGATGGCCAGGTGATCTACAACAACCTCTGCGCCGGCTGCCACAACTCCGGCGCCGGCGGCGCACCGACCCTGGCGCAGGCGCAGTGGACCGCGCGCATCGCCCAGGGCACCGAGACCCTTCACCGCCATGCGATCGAAGGCTTCACCGGCAGCGCCGGAGTGATGCCGGCCAAGGGCGGCAACCCGGCCCTGACCGACGAGCAGGTCATCGCCTCGGTCGACTGGATGCTCGAGAACCTGCAGTAGGGCCGCGGCTTCGGTTTTCGGTTTTCGGTCTTCGGGAATTGGAGCGCCGGAATCGCGAGGCGATCCGCGACACAACCGGACGCGGCCGCTGCCCCCACTGAAAACAGAACACCGAAAGCCGAATATGGTTTTTCCGGTTCCTGCACGGTGCCTTAACCGCGGCCCGTATGATGGGCGCCATGACCAGCCCCGCAGCTTCGACTCCCGCGTTTCCCGACGCGGACTCCACCACGCTGAGCCTGCCCGGGCCGGCCGGCGCGCTCGAGATGATCGTCGAGGCGCCGGAAGCCAGCGCGCGGCCGCTGGTGGCGGTGCTGTGCCATCCGCTGCCGACCGAGGGCGGCACGATGCACAACAAGGTGGTGACCATCGCCGGGCGCGCGCTGCGCGAATGTGGCGCGGCCACGGTGCGGTTCAATTTCCGCGGCGCCGGGGCCTCGGAGGGCACCTTCGACGATGGCGCCGGCGAGGCCGACGACCTGCGTGCGGTGGTCGCCTGGGTGCGTGCACAGCGCCCCGACGCGCAGCTGTGGCTGGCAGGCTTCAGCTTCGGCGCGTATGTCTCGCTGAAGGTCGCGGCCGAACTGGCGCCGGGCATGCTGATTTCGATCGCGCCGCCGGCCGGGCGCAGCTGGGAGTTCGACGCGATTGCCCCGCCGCAATGCCCGTGGCTGGTGATCCAGGGCGAGGCCGACGAGGTGGTCGATCCGGCCGCGGTTTACGCCTGGCTCGACGAGTTGGAGGGCCTCAAGCAAAAGCCCGAGCTGGTGCGCATGCCCGACACCAGCCACTTCTTCCACCGCCGCTTGATGGACCTGCGCGGCGCGATCAAGAACGGCATCAAACCGCATCTTCCGGCCGCGTCCACTCCGCCCCATGGCTGATCCGGCCGAGGGCGCGTCGCCGTCGGCGCGTTATGCCGCCGGCGTGGGCCACGGCGAATGGACCGACGACCCGGCGCAGCATGCCGCGCTGCGCGAACTCGACCGCCTGCACGCCGCCCTGCTCGACTCGCCGAAGCTCGGCTTGCTCGACCGACTGCGCGGCAAGCGCCCCGAGCCGCCGCGCGGCCTGTACCTGTGGGGCGGGGTCGGCCGCGGCAAGACATTCCTGATCGACCTGTTCTTCGACGGTCTGCCCCTGAAAGACGTCGCGACCGCAGGCCATGCCGGCGACACCCCGCTCTCCGACTCCCAGCTGGTCGACGGACCCGGCAAGCGCCGCACCCATTTCCACCGCTTCATGCGCGAGGTCCACGCCCAGCTGCGCGCGCATGCCGGCGAAAGCGACCCGCTGGTGACGATCGCGCGCGAATGGCGGCGCCGGCTGCGGGTGCTGGTGCTGGACGAGTTCTTCGTCAGCGACATCGGCGATGCGATGCTGCTGGCGCGGCTGCTGGGACGCCTGTTCGCCGAGGGCGTGGTGCTGGTCACCAGCTCCAACACCGAGCCGCGCGATCTCTACCGCGACGGCCTGCAGCGCGAGCGCTTCCTGCCCGCGATCACGCAGATCGAGCGGCACTGCTGCGTGCTGTTGCTCGACAGTGCGCACGACTACCGGCTGCGCGCGCTGACCCGCTCGCCGGTGTACCGCACCCAGGCGCAGGCTTCCGGCGAGCCGGACGGCGAAGCCTGGTTGCAGTCGCGCTGGGACGAGTTGACCGCCGGCGCGCCGCGCGGGCACGACGGTCAGGAGCAGGGCCCGCTGCGGATCGAGGGCCGCGACATTCCGGTGCGCGCGCTGGCCGAGGGCCACGCCTGGTTCGACTTCGCCGCCCTATGCGAAGGCCCGCGCGCGGCCAGTGATTACATCGAGATCGCCACCGAGCACCACACCGTGCTGCTCGGCGGCATCCCGTGTTTCGACGGACGCAACGACGACGCCGCGCGGCGCTTCGTCACCCTCATCGACGAGCTGTACGACCGCCACGTCAATCTGGTCTGCACCGCCGCGGCGGCGCCGCCGGAGCGTTACCCCGGACCCAAACTGGCCGGCGCGTTCGAACGCACCGCCTCACGCCTGATCGAGATGCAGTCGGCCGAGTACCTGGCGCTCGCCCACCGGGGGTAGCCCTTCGCAGCTTCCCTGTGCGTGGATGGGATCGGCGCATCCGGCTGCGCGACGGCCGCCTGGCGTTGATTCAGCCTCGCGTCTCACTCCGGTTTCACCGCGCCGGAGTACCGTCGTTGCGGCCACCCCCTGCGCCTGAAGGAGGCCTCCCATGGGCTCGAAAGACGACAACCTCAACCTCTCCACCGGCGAGCGGCTCAGCTCGCTCGCAACCAGCCAGCTCAGCGCGCGGCGCCTGCAGGCCAAGGACGCCTCGGCCGCCGAGCGCGGCGGGCAACAGCTCCTTCCGATGGACACGGCGCAGGCGATCTGCGCCGAATGGCCGGACGCGCCGCGCAAGGCCGCCGAGAAGATCCTCGATGAGTACGGGCCTCCGAACGAGGCGACGCCGACGAAGATGTTTTGGTACCGACCGGGTCGGTGGAGCCGCATGGAGCTCACAGCGGACGAGGCGGTCCACAACTTCCCCACGCCGCACACGGACTACCTGACGCAATATGTCGACTACCCCGTGCCGGCGGAAAAGGCCGCGGAGCTGATCGCGTTCGACGGCAGCGTCTTGCTCGACCGCACAACTGGTGAGCTCGGTGCCCGGTGCGACCACGAGGCGTACAACACCCTGACCATCAACCTCGCGGCGGAGATCATCGCCGGGACCAGGACCGTCGAGGACGCCCGCCGGTTCTATGCCGAGACTGCGGCGGCGTTCGTGATGGGCCGGCCTGCTCCGTACGCGGAGGGACTGCTGTTCGATCCCGCGGAACCGGGTACGGCGGCCGATCCC
>JAHWKC010000054.1 GCA_019348095.1 Pseudomonadota bacterium
CGCAGCCCGGTTTCGGAGGGGACTGCAGGCAGTTCGGAGGTGGAATCATCCGTTGTTAGGCTGGCGACCGAGGCTTGGTACCCCAGCGCGTTGATCTGGGCGGCTAGCGCGGCCGGCTCCAGGTCCGCGCCAGTAATTCGCGCGAGACCTTCGGGATAGGAGACCTCGGCGTTGTCGACGCCGCCCGTCTTCTCAAGAGCCGTCTGGATGCGCTGCGCGCACCCGCCGCAGGTCATGCCCGCCACACGCACCACGACCTCGGATCGGGCCGCCACGTTAGCCGCCACGTTATTTGCTCAGCGTCGCAGGGAAACCGACATCGGCCGAAGCCTTCTGCAGCGCCTGCACGTCGGCCTTGGTGTCATCGAACGTCACCAGCGCCTGCTTGGTCTCGAAGTCGACCTTGGCTTCACGAACGCCGGGTACCCGCTTGAGTGCGGTCTTGACGGTCAACGGGCAGGTCACGCAGGACATGTTCGCCACGTCGAGTTCGACGGTGCGGATCGCAGCATGGGCGCTAAAGCTCAGGCCCGTCAGAGTGAGCATCAGCACAAACAGGGGAGTCTTCATCATTGGTTCCTCAGTAGAAGTACGGGACAACATAGGGATAGGCGATCGCCACCAGTACAAGCACAGCGACGCCCCAGAACAGGGCCTTGTAAGCAATGCGGTTGCGTGGAGTCGCGCAGGCTTCGCCCGGTGCGCAAGCCGCCTGCGGGCGGAAAATGCGCCGATAGGCGAAGAACAGTGCGATCAGCGCGATCGCGATCGTGAAGGGCCGGAAGGGCTCCAGGACCTGAAGCTGTCCGAGCCACGCTCCCCCCAGCCCCACCGATACCAGCAGCAGCGGGCCCAGGCAGCAGGCCGATGCCAGGACCGCCGCCACGCCGCCGGCGGCGAGCACCGCCGCGCTCTTCTTCTCTTCAGCCATGTACGTGGGCCCTTGAAATACGTTGGGAGCGTACCTTAAGGCCGTACTTGGCTACGGAGTCAAGAGGGCAGCCGACGGCGCCATTAACGATTAATCGCAGACGGCGGTCGGTGCTGCGACACGATGTGGCGCTCGGCCCTGAGCGCCACTCGACATCGCTTCATCGTCGCAGTGACAACAACGCGGGTCATTTTTTCGGCTGTTCTTTCTGCTTCTGCTGCTCTTTCTGCTTCATGAGCTGCTTGACCTGGTCCGCCGTGGCCTGCGCCATCGTCATCTGATCGGGGTCCCCGGCATCGGGCATCGGTTGGAAGTTCAACTTCTTGGTCAGCGGCGCCGACTCTCCCTTTGCCATGGCGATGATCTGCTCGGTGTAGGCCTTCTTGGCGTCCTCTACCGATCGGTCACCACTCGCAATCTCATGTGCCAGGTTCAGCGCCAGAATGTTGGCCGCTTCCTTGTCGCACCGGGCCGCCAGTTCGCCGCGGGTGCGCTCGGCAATGACGCTGCCGTCGTACTGGGCCAACTCGTCGAACCTGTCCGGCGGTACCTGATAGTTCACGACCTGCAGCAGCATGTCTTTGTGCGGTAGCGGGAACCGATGATCAATCTCCTCGTTGATGAGCTCGGTGCGCTTCCAGGGACCGTTGTTGTGCCACACCAGACGTTGTTCGGTGATTTCCTGCGGCGCGCCGTACTTCTTCAGCATCGTGCGCGCGACATCGCGCGGCTTGGGTTTCCAGTCAGCGATCACCTGTTCGATGTCGGCGGTACTGGCACGTGTGTCCGGCTGCTGGCCGGATCCACGGGTTGCGGTGTCCTGCGCGGCGATCCCCAAGCTCAGCAGCGATGCCGAAGCAAGTACAGCGAATTTCCTCTTGGCGTACATGTCAGATCCTCCAGGTGGATGGCGCAGCAGTTGCGCTTTCGAAAGGTGTGCCTGCACCCGCAAAGGAAAGGTGATCAGCTAGGACTCGCGTTGCGTGTCCTCGGCACTCGCCGATGGTTTCCGTTGCGATCGGGACGCCGGGCATGTCCCGCTGCGCGCGCAGCGACGTCCCTCATTGCGCGGACACGTCGCGCAACCGCGCCGGAGGTACCAGGCGAAACCGATCACACCGAGCAATGCCAGAAAAATCGCGGCCACCGGCCAGTACGGCAGTACAAAGGCGAGTGACAAACCGGATAGAAGCAGCAACGGAAGACCGCAGCACACTAGATGCAGCACAGCAAAAAGGACCACAGGACGACGCCGTTCTGGCGCGTGTGGCGGTAGGTTCATCTGGCCTCCGTCCTGTGTCGTGGGCCTTGCTGCCGGCCGGTTCGCTGCGCCTGAACATCGGGCTTCGAGAGTCGCGGCCGGGACTGCCTTTGCCTGCGTCGAAGATGTTTGGTCACTTCGACGAGGGACGCTCGGCGGTGGGTTGTACACGTCGCAAACGCCGCTCTTAGGATTACCCTACGCCCGTAGTCGGCAACGGAGTCAAGCAGATGGCTGAACTGGTCTTGAACCTAACGATTGGCGGGGTGGCCAAGGCCACAGGGGTCGGCGTCGAGGCGATCCGTTATTACCAGCGGCGCGGCTTGTTGGCCGAACCTACCCGACACGAAGGCCGCGTGCGGCGCTACGGACCCCGCGACGTGGAGCGGCTGCGCTTCGTCAAAGCCGCGCAGAAGGTCGGCTTTTCGCTTGAGGAGATCGGCACGCTCTTGCGCTTGGATGACGGGACCGGCTGTGATCAGGCACGTGAATTGGCCGCTCACAAGCTCGAAGACGTGCATGCTCGGCTCGAAAGCCTCAATCGGCTGGAGCGCGTGCTGACTGAACTGGTCGAGCGGTGCGAATCGAACCAGGGGCAGCTGGCATGTCCTTTGATCCAGGCGCTTGGTGCGACTGGCTCGGCGCCGTCGGCAGGCCGCCCCAGGCGCCGCGCGTAGGCAAGGTCTGGTCGGCTGCAGCGCTGCCCACGACATCATCACCAATGCGTGGCTATCGTCCGCACACGTCGCGGCTCGATCCCCACTCAGTGGGGTCCAGTATCAGCTGAGCTTTCGGTCAGGCCGGCCAGATCCGCAGCGACCGCACGAGGAGTACCCGTGTCGCATTCCGGTGACAGCCCCCATGTTATCGACCCGCCGCTCAAGGGCCAGCGGGCGCTCGTCACCGGTGCCAGCTCTGGTATTGGCGAAGGCATCGCACGAGCGCTTGCGGGTGCGGGCGCTTCGGTCGTCGTCAATTACCGGTCGAGCCGCGAGGACGCCGAGCGAATCACCAGCGAGATTGTCGAATGCGGTGGAACGGCCGTGCCGATCCAAGCCGATATATCGAAGCCGGACCATTGCGGCCGGCTTTTCGATGAGGTGCAGAGCGCTCTAGGCGGTCTCGACATTGTGGTCGCGAATGCCGGCATCCAACGCGACGCCGCGTTCACCGACCTCAGCCTCGACGACTGGCGCACCGTTCTCAACGTCAACCTCACGGGCCAGTTCCTCTGCGCCCAGGAGGCGGTGCGCCGCTTTCGCCGGCAGGGGCACGACCGCGGCCGCTCGGCTGCGCTTGGAAAGATCGTTTTCACGAGTTCGGTCCACCAGGCTATCCCGTGGGCCGGTCACGCGAACTACGCCACCGCCAAAGGCGGGCTCAAGCTGCTCATGGAATCGATGGCGCAGGAACTCGCATGCGAAAAGATCCGCGTGAACGCGATCGCCCCTGGCGCGATCAAGACCTTTATCAATCGCGAGGCTTGGGAGACCGAAGAGGCCAAAGAGCAACTGCTCATGCTGATCCCCTATGGCCGCGTTGGCGAGCCAGAGGACGTGGGCAAAGTCGCCGTCTGGCTTGCATCGGATGATTCGGATTATGTGGTCGGGACGACCATTTTCGTCGACGGCGGCATGCTGCTCTATCCCGCCTTCCGGGAAGGTGGGTGAGTGATGTAGCGGCGTTGGGTGCATCGACGGGTCACCCCTGGCGTCGTCGTGCCGTGACCGAACGCAGTACCAGGAGATTGAAGAAATGGCCAAGTCCTACAAGCTCATCATCATTGGAACTGGAACGGCCGCGATGGTGGCGGCCATGCGAGTTCGCGCCGCAGGCTGGAGCGTCGCGGTCATCGATTTCCGGCCCTTTGGAGGTACCTGCGCGCTGCGTGGCTGTGATCCCAAGAAGATGCTCGTCGGCGGCGCGTCGGCGGCCGACCATGCGCGGCGTATGCGAGGCAAAGGCATCGTCGGAGAGATCGACCTGGACTGGGCGGACCTGATCAAGTTCAAGCGAAGCTTTACCGATCCAGTTCCCGAAAAGCATGAGCACCGATACGCGGAAAAGGGGATCGACACCTTTCATGGGAAGGCGCGGTTCACAGGGCCCAAGACGCTTGAGCTCAACGGCCAAGTGCTTGAGGGCGAGCACATCCTGATTGCGGCTGGCGCCGAGCCCAACCGACTCGGCATCCCAGGTGAGGAGCATCTGATCACCAACGAAGGCTTTCTCAACCTGGAGGCGTTACCCGAGCGCATCGTGCTGGTCGGGGGCGGCTATATCGCCGCCGAGTTTTCCCACGTCGCGGCTCGGGCCGGCGCGAAAGTCACGATCCTGCAGCATGGCGAGCGGATGCTCAAACACTTCGAGCCCGAGTTGGTGGATTGGCTTATGGCAAAATTCGAGGAGATCGGGATCGACGTGCGTACTGGAGCAACGGTCGAGGCGATCGATAGGATCGAGACCGGCTATCGCGTGACCGCGTCTGGCGAGGGGGGCGATCTCAGCCTGGAAGCGGATCTGGTTGTCCACTCGGCCGGCCGCTCGCCAGCGCTCGGCGACCTGGATCTGGACGCGGCAGGCGTGGAGCACGAGAACGGCCGCCTCAAGCTCAATTGCTTTCTGCAAAGTACGTCGAACCCGGTGGTGTACGCAGCCGGCGATGCGGCTCAGAAAGGCCCCCCGCTTACGCCGGTCTCAAGCCACGATGCCAAGGTGGTGGTCGCCAACCTCCTGGAGGGCAACCACGCCGAGCCCGATTACACCGGTGTCCCGAGCGTGGCATTCACGATTCCACCCATCGCCGCGGTGGGACTCACCGAAGCAGAGGCGAAGCAGCAGGGATTACGCTTCCGGGTCAACTGCCAGAAAGCCTCCGACTGGTTTACGGCCAGACAGACGGCCGAGCCTGTCTATGGCTTTAAGGTCCTTGTCGAGGAGGGCAGCGAACGCATCATCGGTGCGCACCTGGTCGGCCCCCACGCGGACCAGATGATCAATCTCTTCACGTTAGCCATTCGCCACGGGCTGACGGCGCCGCAACTCAAGTCGACGATGTTCGCTTACCCAACGGGCGCGTCGGACGTCGGCTACATGGTGGGATAGTCTCTACAAAAAAGTTTGCCAAATCCCTGCCGACCCTCTGGGCGGCTCCGGCGGTAAACCTTGGCGTCCGTCGACCTAGTTTGGCGCAGGCATATGGCAGTTTGCCGAAACTGTCGTCCGGACGGGATATCAAGCCGGCCGTGCACCCGCGCCAGCGTCGATCCTGAACACGTGGGGCTCACCCTGGGCTGACTATGGTGCGCTTGGTACCCGCGATCGGCGGGATCTTGCCAGGAGAGGTCCGATGAATGCCGAGTTGATGCTCGAGGTCTCCGCGCTGCTGTTCCTGGTCGCCGCGCTCGGCGGCGCCACCATGGCCGCCATCCGGTTCGGCGGCAAGCACAATCCGCCGGCTTGGCTGGCGATGCTGCACGGTTTCCTCGCGGCGGCCGGGGTGACGTTGCTGGCCTATGCGGCCTTTGCACTCGGGGCTCCGGTTATGGCGCAGGTGGCCTTGGCGCTGTTCCTGGTGGCCGCGATCGGCGGCGCGGTGCTGAGCTTGCGCTACAAGTGGAACCGGCTGCTGCTTCCGGCATGGCTGGTGGTGATGCACGCGACCGCGGCGGTGCTCGGCTTCCTGCTGCTGCTGGCGGTGGTCCTGCTCGGTCCCGACGGCTGAGGCGGAGCGGCAGCCTCTGGGCTTGCCGGAGACGGGCATCGTAGGCTGGACTGGCAGGCCGAGTGCTTTGTTGCGGACGCTGGGCTGCCCCTGGTAGGAACAGCTTCAGCGGCAACCGGGGATCGAAACTACCGGCGACGATTCATGATCGCGGCTAAAGCCGCTCCGCTCCTACGGGACCTGGCCGACTCGGGCCGCCTGCGTGCGCCCACTGCACCACGTTGACACCCCCTGTAGTTAAGTCGTCCCTGCAACCGCAGCACCTGCCGCTTTGCAGGCTGGCGATCGCCCGTTCCCGCGCGCTCTGCCGACAAGACTCAACGACCAGGACGCCCGATGAATCGCGCCAGCCCACCACGCGCCTGTTATATCCGCCCGTCGCTGCTCGGCCCCGTCGACCGGTTCGCGCCACTGCTGGATCGGTGTGCCGCACTGGGTTTCAACACCGTTGTGCTGCCCTGCCCGTTCGTACAGGACCAGGCGTGGGCACAGGCGAGATTGGGCGATGCGGAGCGCCTGGCGCCGGTACTCGGCGGCGGCAACGCGGCCGAGGCGCTGACGCGCCTCAGTGCGCTCTGTCGCGAGCGCGGGTTGTGGATCGTTCTGGACGTGCGCCTGGACCAGGTGGCCGGCGACGCGCCGGTGGTCACGGCCATGCCGCACCGGTTCCGGCCGCACCGCACGATCGACGGCGCCCTGCCCGACCCGCGCCGCCCGCCCGAAACGGCCGGCGCGGCGATCGCGCGCTTCGGCGACGAGCCGGACGAGCTGACCGACTGGTGGTGCAAACAGCTGTCGCGCTGGTGCGACGCCGGCATCGCGGGCTTCCGTTGCCTGTGGCCGCAGCGGGTGCCGCCGGCACACTGGCACTCGCTCATGAGCGGCGTGCGCGCGCAGCGGGAGGCGGCGTTCTGGGCGTGGACGCCCGGGGTGGCGCCGCAGGAGCTGCTGGCACTTGGCGACTGCGGCTTTGACGCGGCGTTCTCTTCACTGGCGTGGTGGGACTTTCAGTCCTCCTGGTACCTGGAGGAGGACGCCCGGTTGCGCCGGTTCGCCGCGGCGATTGCCGTCGTCGACGACCCGCTGCCGCAGGATGCGCCGCCGGCCGGCGGCGACATCGAGCCACGGCAACGCGCCCGCGTGCGCGCCATCGAGTTCGCGGCCGCGACCGGCGACGGCCTGCTGATCGCCCTGGAGGAGGACAGCGGGGAGAAACTTGACCGCGCCATCACCGAGGCCAACGCCACACTCGCCGAGCGCACGCCCTCGCGCCGCAACAGTCTGCGGCCGCTGTTGATGGGCAGCACCGGCCCGGCGCGGGCGTGGCTGGTGGAGCGCCTGGCAGCGGAGCAATCCACGCCGGCGCAAGCGTCCGCCTCGCCCGCTGGCACGCAGATGCTCCTGGTCAACGGCGATACCAGCCACATCGCCACGGTTGCAACTGCGGAACTGCTGCGCAATGCCGCCGGATATGGATCGTTCGCGCCATTGCGACCGGCCGATGGCAGCCGCATCGATGCCGCCGCCACCGTCGCGCTGGAGCCGGCCGAGGTGAGGGTGTATGCCGCCGAGGCTGCCGCCCCGGTGCTGATCGCGGCCAAGGCCACCCAGCCGATCACCAAGGCCGCAATCGCGCCGCGCATCGCGATCGAGCAGGTCAGCCCGAGCGTCGACGGCGGCCGCTTTGCGGTCAAGCGCACCGTCGGCGAGCGCGTGAGGGTGCAGGCGGACATCTTCTGCGACGGCCACGATCTGCTGGCCGCCGCGGTGCTGTGGCGTGCATACGACGAGCGCCGGTGGCAGTGCGCACCGATGCGCCAGCTCGGCAACGACCGCTGGGGCGGCGAGTTCTCGCTCGGCCGCTTGGGCCGCCATGAGTTCACCGTCGAGGCTTGGCGCGACGTATTTGCGACCGCGCGCATGGACCTGGAGAAGAAGCGCGCGGCCGGCAAGCTGACAGCGCTGGACGTGAGCGAAGCGTGCCAGCTGGTGACCGCGGCCGCCGCCACGAGCGGCGACGCGGCGCTGCGGGCGCTCGCCGGACAGCTGGCACAGGCCGAGGACGAGAACCAGCGTACGGCGCTGCTGGTGGCGCCCGAGACGGCGCAGGCCATGACCCGCGCCGACGGCAAGGCGTTCCTGACACGCTGCGCTACGGTGTTTACCGTTGATGCCGAACGGCGCGGCGCCGGCTACAGCAGCTGGTACGAGCTGTTTCCACGTTCGCAGTCGGTGCCCGACGCGAACGGCGATCAGCCCCATGGCACCTTCGACGACGTCATCGCGCGCTTGCCGGCGATCGCCGCGATGGGGTTCGATGTGCTGTACATGCCGCCGATCCATCCGATCGGGCGGATCAACCGCAAGGGCCGCAACAACTCGGTGACCGCCGAGCCCGGCGAGCCCGGCAGCCCGTATGCGATCGGCGCAAAGGAAGGCGGGCACGACGCGATCCATCCCGAACTGGGCACGCTGGAGGACTTCCGCCGGCTGGTCGCCGCGGCGGCGGGGCAAGGGCTGGAGCTGGCGCTGGATTTCGCCATCCAGTGCTCGCCCGACCATCCCTGGCTGCGCGAGCATCCGGACTGGTTCGCGTGGCGCGCCGACGGCTCGATCCGCTACGCCGAGAACCCGCCGAAGAAATACGAGGACATCGTCAACGTCGATTTCTACGCCGACGGCGCCGTGCCCGATCTGTGGCTGGCGCTGCGCGACGTGGTGGAGTTCTGGGTCAATGAAGGCGTGCGGCTGTTCCGGGTCGACAACCCGCACACCAAGCCGTTTCCATTCTGGGAATGGATGATCGGCGACATCCGCGCGCGTCATCCGGACGTGGTGTTCCTGTCGGAGGCATTCACCCGCCCGCGGCTGATGTACCGGCTGGCCAAGATAGGGTTTTCGCAGTCCTACACCTACTTCACCTGGCGCAACGGCAAGGCCGAGCTCACCGCGTACCTGCAGGAGCTCGCCGACAGCGAGGTGCGCGATTACTTCCGCCCGCATTTCTTCGTCAACACGCCCGACATCAACCCGACCTACCTGCAGACCTCCGGCCGCGCCGGTCATCTGGTCCGCGCCGCGCTGGCGACCACGCTGTCGGGCCTGTGGGGCATGTACAGCGGTTTCGAGCTGTGCGAGGCCACACCGCTTGCGCCCGGCAAGGAGGAGTACCTGGACTCGGAGAAGTACCAACTGCGCGATTGGGACTGGCAGCGGCCGGGCAACATCATCGCCGAGATCACCCGGCTCAACCTGCTGCGGCGCTTGAACCCGGCGCTGCAGACGCACCTGGGCGTGAGGTTCTACAACGCGTTCAACGACCACATCCTGTACTTCGGGAAAAGACGCTCCGAGCACGAGGACATGGTCCTGGTCGCTGTGAACCTCGATCCGCATGCCGCGCACGAGGCCGACTTCGAGCTGCCGCTGTGGGAGTGGGGCCTGCCCGACGATGGCGCCCTGCAGGTCGAAGACCTGTGGCGCGGCACCCGCAGCGTGTGGCGCGGCAAGATGCAGCGCATGCGGCTGGACCCGGGCGATCTGCCGTTCGCGATCTGGCGGGTCGGACCGCCCGGGGCGGAGGTCGCGTGAACGCCGCCACCAGCACGCCCGCCGCGGACACCTCGCCACTGAACCCCGGCGACGGCCTCGCGCACGACCCGCTCTGGTTCAAGGACGCGGTGATCTATCAACTGCACGTCAAGTCGTTCTTCGACTCCGACGACGACGGCATCGGCGACTTCGCCGGTCTGGTCAGCAAGCTGGACTACATTGCCGGGCTCGGGGTCAACACCCTGTGGCTGCTGCCGTTCTATCCCTCCCCCCGGCGCGATGACGGCTACGACATTGCCGAGTACTGCGCGGTCCATCCCGACTACGGGACGATGGAGGACGTGCGCGGCTTCATCGCCGAGGCCCACCGGCGCGGGCTGCGGGTGATCACCGAGCTGGTGATCAACCACACCTCCGATGAGCACCAGTGGTTCCAGCGTGCGCGCCACGCCGAGCGCGGCTCGCCCGAGCGGGACTACTACGTGTGGTCCGACAGCGATCATGCATTTGCCGACACCCGCATCATCTTCTGCGACACCGAGAAGTCGAACTGGACCTGGGACGCCGTCGCCGGCCAGTACTACTGGCACCGGTTCTACGCGCACCAGCCGGACCTGAACTTCGACAACCCGCAGGTGCTCGAATCGGTACTCGGGGTCATGCGGTTCTGGCTCGACCTGGGGGTCGACGGCCTGCGCCTGGACGCGGTGCCGTACCTGATCGAACGCGAGGGCACCAGCAACGAGAACCTGCCCGAGACCCACGCCATCCTCAAGCGCATCCGCGCCGAGGTCGACGCGCACTACCCCGACCGCCTGCTGCTGGCCGAGGCCAACATGTGGCCCGAAGACACCCAGCAGTACTTCGGCGACGGCGACGAATGCCACATGGCGTTCCACTTCCCGCTGATGCCGCGCATGTACATGGCGATCGCGCGCGAAGACAGGTTCCCGATCAGCGACATCATCCGCCAGACCCCGGACATCCCGGCCAGCTGCCAGTGGGCGATATTCCTGCGCAACCACGACGAGCTGACCCTGGAGATGGTCACCGACAGCGAGCGCGACTACCTGTGGCAGACCTACGCCGCCGACCACCGCGCGCGCATCAACCTGGGCATCCGCCGCCGCCTGGCGCCGCTGCTGGAGCGCGACCGCCGCCGCATCGAGCTGATGAACTCGCTGCTGTTCTCGATGCCCGGCACGCCGGTGCTGTACTACGGCGACGAGATCGGCATGGGCGACAACATCCACCTGGGCGATCGCGACGGCGTGCGCACCCCGATGCAGTGGTCGATCGACCGCAACGGCGGCTTCTCGCGGACCGATCCGGCGCGGCTGGTGCTGCCGCCGCTGATGGACCCGCTGTACGGGTTCCAGACGATCAACGTCGAGTCCCAGGAGCGCGACCGGCACTCGCTGCTCAACTGGACCCGGCGCATGCTCGAGGTGCGCAACCGCTACCAGGCGTTCGGCCGCGGCAGCTTGAGTTTCCTCTACCCGCGCAACCGCAAGATCCTGGCCTACCTGCGCGAGCACCACGGCCCGGGCGGCGACGAGGTGGTGCTGTGCGTGGCCAACCTCTCGCGCACCCTGCAGGCGGTCGAACTGGACCTGTCGATGTTCGAAGGACGGGTGCCGGTGGAGATCATCGGTGGCACCTCGTTCCCCCCGATCGGGCAGCTGTCCTACCTGCTGACCCTGCCACCGTATGGCTTCTACTCGTTCCAGCTGGTCGGCGAGGCGCACATGCCGGACTGGCACGTGCCGCCGCCACAACCAATGCCGGAGTACCAGACGTTGGTGGTGCGCGGGCCACTGGACAGTGGCGGGCTGCTCGACAAGTACCAGGGCCTGCTCGAGCGCGACGTGTTGCC
>JAHWKC010000055.1 GCA_019348095.1 Pseudomonadota bacterium
CGACCTCGAGGAATTCCTCGTAGTCGCGCCGCTGCTTGTCCGACATGATGTCGTACACCAGCGCGTGCACCTGCTTGTGGTCCAGCGCCGGAATGTTGATCCGGCGCACGTCGCCGTCGACCCGGATCATCGGCGGCAGGCCCGCCGACAGGTGCAGGTCGGATGCTTTGTTCTTTACCGAGAACGCCAGGAGTTCGGCGATATCCATGAGTGCTCCCCGCACTGCAGGGCGGCCCCGCACAGGGGCCACCAATTAGAACGATACTACCCCTGCGCGGCAGTATAGCCACGGCCCGCCGTCGCAAATTCGAACCCTAGTAAGGACTCCCCAGCGTGCTCGTCCATAACCTGAACGACGTCCGCCAACTTCTGGACAACGCGGCGCGCGCAGCCGACCGGCCACCGCCGCGCCTGCTGGCGGTCGCCAAGAGCCAGCCCGCGGCCGCGGTCGCGGAGCTCGCCGCGGCCGGACAGCGCGCGTTCGGCGAGAACTACGTGCAGGAAGCCGCCGCCCGGCGCACCGAACTGGCCACGATGGGCCCGGCCGCGGCCGGGCTGGAATGGCACCTGATCGGTCATCTGCAGTCGAACAAGGCGCGCGACGCCGCGGCGTTGTTCGACTGGGTGCAGACCGTGGACCGCGCCAAACTGGTCTCTGCGCTCGCCCGGCACCGGCGCGGGGATCAACTCCCGCTGAACGTGCTGATCCAGGTCAACATCGATGACGAGGCCAGCAAGCACGGCTGCGCCCCCGATGCGATCGCAGGCCTGGCTCGGGAGGTAGCCGCCGCACCGGCGTTGCGCCTGCGCGGGCTCATGGCGATCCCGGCGCCCTCGCCCGAGCCCGGGCGCCGCCGCGAGGCATTCCACCGCATGCGCGCCTGCTTCGATGAGCTGCAGCACGCCCGCCCGCACATCGACACGCTGTCGATGGGCATGAGCGACGACTTCCCGCTGGCGATCGCCGAAGGCGCGACCATGGTGCGAATCGGCACGGCGCTGTTCGGCGCGCGACCGGGGAAGTGGATTGATCGTGCGAGGCCGGTTTTGTAGGAGCGACGTGAGTCGCGAACCTGTACATCGTCTCCGGGTGCATGCGATCGCGACTTACGTCGCTCCTACAAGGGGCGGGATTTTTTGCCGGCGGCCGAGCTCGCGGCTGAAGCCGCTCCTACGGAGGCGCGCGGGTGCGCGGGCTTCGGCAGCCTCCGGAGCTTCGCCTTAGACTGGCCACACGTTCACGCAATGGGTGGCCCGATGAGTCCCGAGTCCCAAGCTTCCAACTCCCAATCCCCCACCGTCGCCTTCATCGGCGGCGGCAACATGGCGCGCAGCCTGATCGGCGGCATGGTCGCGCGCGGCGCGGCGCCGGACTCGATCCGGGTGGCCGAACCGGTCGACGCCCTCCGCCAGTCGCTGCGCAGCGAGTTCGGTGTTGCCACGTTCACCACCGCCGCCGAGGCGGTGGAAGGGGCCAGCGTGTGGCTGTTCGCGGTCAAGCCGCAGGTCATGCGCAGCGTCTGCAACGCCATGACCGAACAGGCACAGGCACATCCGCCGCTGGCGATCTCGGTCGCCGCCGGCATCACCTCCGGCCAGCTTTCGCACTGGCTTGGCGGCGGCATGGCGGTGGTGCGGGCCATGCCGAACACGCCCGCGCTGCTGGGCGCCGGCATCACCGGCCTGTTCGCCAACCAGCCCACCACCTCGACGCAGCGCGAGCAGGCCGCGACCCTGCTCGGTGCGGTGGGGCCAACGGTCTGGGTCGAGGACGAGGCGCAGATGGACGCGGTGACCGCGGTCTCGGGCAGCGGCCCGGCCTACGTGTTCCTGCTGGCCGAGGCGATGCAGGCCGCCGGCGTGGCGCAGGGCCTGCCGGAACAGACCGCGCGCGCGTTGGCCAGCCAGACCCTGCTCGGCGCCTCGCGCATGCTGGTCGAATCGGAGCAACCGGCCGCGGAACTGCGCCGGCAGGTCACCTCGCCCAACGGCACCACGCACGCCGCGATCGAGACCTTCCAGGCTGGCGGGTTCGAGGCGCTGGTCGCCAAGGCGGTGGCCGCCGCCGCGGTGCGCGGGCGCGAGCTGTCGGCGGCCAACGATTGAGCATGCTGCTGCCGCACATGGCTTCGTTGGGCATGGTTTCGTTGCGCATGCGGTCATTGAGCATGCCGCCATGGGCCCGGTCCATGCGCCGCGCCGGCTGCGCCGTGCTGCTGACTTCGGTCGCGGCCGTGGCGGGCTGCGGCCGCGAACCATCCGCACCGTCGGCGACCGCCAGCCACGCCAATGCCACGCAGCAGGAGGCAACCAGCCGGATCGGCGACGTCAGCATCCGCGCCAGCGTGGCGCCGACGGCGATGATCGGCGAGGCGGTGGCCGCGCAATACGGCCTGGAGCGCGACGAGAACACGGTGCTGTTGCTGGTCGGCGTGCGCCAGGGACCGGAGGCGCATGAAGCCGCGCTGCCGGCACGGATCACGGCCACCGCGACCGACCTGCGCGGGGTCAGCCAGGACATCGAGATGCGCGAGGTGCGCAACGGCGATTTGGTCGACTACGTCGGGACGGCCCGGGTCGCGCCGCCCGATACGCTGCGTTTCGAGCTGACGATCGTGCGCGAAGGCGGTGCGCGTTCGACCATGCAGTTCAGCCGCGACATCTTCCCGCGCTGACCAGCCACACGGACAGCTGCACGGCTGTCCGGCGGGGCATCCGTCGGCGGCCGCCGCCGCGCCTCAGCGCGTGCTATCGCAGGCGGCGCTGCGTTCGGCGTCGTTTTGCTGGAGCTCAAGACGGGTTTCGGCCAGGCGTTCGCGCCAGGGGCTGTCCTCGGGCAAGCCCGCCTGCGCTGCGGCGAGCGCCGCACGCGCCTGCTCACGGCAGCCGAGCTCGCCGAGCACGCTGGCGTGGTTGTTGCCGAGCACCGGGTCGTCCGGCGCATGCGCGAGGCCGTCGCGGTAGTGCCGCACGGCGGTCGTGGGATCCCCCGCCGCATACGCCAGGTTGCCGAGCGCCAGATGCGCACGCGGCTCGCGCGGCCAACGCTGCAGTGCGGCGCGGTACGCCGGCGCCGCCGCCTCCGCGCCTGCCACCGCCTCGACGTCGGCCACCGCGCGCAGGTACGCGACCGGCTCGGCGCGCGCCGGCATCTCGCCGGGCGCCAAGGCAACCAGTCCCCAGCGCCCCGCCCAGTCCCAGGTGCGCAGGAACTTCGGCGCGCGCATGGCCAGGCCGCGTTCGGTACCGCTGTTGAGCACGACCCGGTTGCGCGCCCGATCGCTGCCGACCACCACCGCGTAGTGCCAGCGCGGCACGCTGCGGGTCAGCAGGTTCTGCAGCACCAGCACCGGCCGACCGGCGCGGACCTCATCGAGCAATGCGTCCGGATCGCGCTGGACAAGTAAGGGGATGCGCCCCGCGCGGCGGGTGGCGGCGACCAGCTCCAGCTGCAGGCTGCCGCGCCGGCCCGGCAGGTAGACCTGCGGCGCCAGGGCCTCCGGCGAGGCCGGCACGCCACTGGCGCCGAGCACCGTCGCCAGCGCCGCCGGCCCGCACTGGTAGTCGGTCTGCGAGTGAAACGGCACCTGCTCCAGCAACACCGGCGCGGCGCCGGGTGCAGCGTCGGCCAGCGTCCAGGCCGGGTTGATCGAGCAAGCCGGCAGCACCAGAACGGCGGCGAGCGCCAGGCCCGCCGCCGCCAGTCGTCCGCGACGCCGCAACGGATCGATCAAACCCGGTTGAAGATGTTGGTCACGCCGACCAGTTCGAGGATCAACAACACCAGGAACACCACGCCGATCACCGCCAGCGCGTCGCCACCGGCGGGCAACTGGTCCAGTTCGCCCTGCAACCGGACCAGCTCGGCGTCACTGAGCGAGGCCAGTCGGCCATCGGCGTCGGCCGGGTCCACGCCCAGGCGCTGCATCGCGTTGCGCACGTCATCGCGTGCCAGGGCGCTGCGCACGTCGGTTTCGCTGGCGGCACGGGCTTCGGCCGACAGCGCCTGCTGGGTGCTGATCACCGCCGCCGACGCGGTGCCGGCAAAGCCGTAGGACATCAGCGCGACGATCAACACCGGCATCACGAGGAATCTGCGGAACATGGCGCTCTCCTGCTTGAACCAAAAGTGGCAGGCAGTGGTATGCCACAGGCGGCGTGAAGGATTGCTGGTGTTGGAGTTGCCGGTGAACCGGACGTGGAGCACAAGCCCCCGCGCCTGCCGCTTTGCAAGGAAGCGAGCCGGAGCGGGCGAGCAGGCGCCTCAGCCGTGGCGCTCGGCCCAGCGTTGGATGACATCGGCGATCGCGCGCACGCCGTCGGTCAGCGCGGCCGGCCCGGGCTGCAGGATGTCGGCCGACTTGATCTCGAACAGCTGGCCGGTGCGCACCGCGTTCATCGCAGCCCAGCCCTCGCGCGCCGCCACGCGCTCAGGCCGGAACTTCTTGCCGCACCAGGAGCCGAAAATGATGTCCGGGGCGCGCCGGATCACCTCGTCCGGATCCTCCAGGATGCGCTGCCGGGCCAACGGCTCGGCGGCGCGTTCGGGAAAGATGTCGTCGCCGCCGGCGATGCGCACGATCTCGGCGACCCACTGGATGCCGCTGATCGGCGGCTCGTCCCATTCCTCGAAATAGACCCGGGGCCGCCGTTTCAGCCGCGTGGACGCCTCGGCGATCGCGTCCAGTCCGCGTCGCAGGACCTCGGCGTAGGCATGTGCCCTCTCGCCCGCGCCGACCAGTGCACCCAAGCGGCACACGTAGTCGAGAATGCCCTCGACACTGCGGTGGTTGCTGATCCAGACCTCGATGCCGTGCTTGATCAGCGCGCTGGCGATCTCGGCCTGAATGTCGGAAAAACCGACCACGAAGTCCGGCTGGAGCTTGAGGATCTCGCCGATCTTTGCGCTGGTGAACGCGCTGACCTTCGGTTTTTCCCTGCGCGCGATCGCAGGGCGCACGGTGAAGCCGCTGATGCCGACGATGCGGTCCTGCTCGCCGAGTGCGTACAGCGTCTCGGTCGGTTCTTCGGTCAGGCAGACGATGCGTTGGGGACCCATGCGGGCATTCTGCCGCAATGCCGTCTCAACACCCGTAGGAGCGGCTTCAGCCGCGAGCTCTGCGCCTGGTAGGAGCGACGTGAGTCGCGAAAGACCTCCGTCGGTGCGTGGATCGCGACTTACGTCGCTCCTACCAACCGGCCAATGGGGCTGAAGAGCTCGCGGCTGAGTCGGCTCCTACATCGACATGGACGCCCTTACGGATACAGCATCCGCTTGGACCACTCGCCGGCCCGGTCGCTCTCGTACGCCACCCGCTCGTGCAGGCGGAACTCGGCGCCGTACCAGAACTCGATCCGCTCCGGCCGAACGCGCAGGCCGCTCCAGCGCGGCGGTCGCGGCACGTCGCGCCCTTCGAACTCGCGATCGACCTGGGCGATGCGCTGCACGAAGGCGTCGCGCGACTCCAGTGTCTCGGACTGCTTGGATGCCCACGCGCCGAGCTGGCTGCCACGCGGGCGCGAGGCGAAGTAGGCGTCGGCCTCCTCGTCGTTGACGACTTCCACCGCACCCTCGATGCGTACCTGCACCCCCTGGCGTACCCGCGGCCAGTGCATCAGCAGCGCGGCGTGCGGGTTGGCTTGCAGGTCGCGGCCCTTGCGCCCGTCCAGATGCGTATAGAACACGAAGCCGCGTGCATCGAAGGCCTTGAGCAACACCGTGCGCGCCGAGGGGCGCGCATCCAGTGCGGCGGTGGCCACGACCATCGCGGTCGGGTCGGGCTCGCCGGCCGCGCGCGCTTCGTCAAACAGTTGCGCGAACGTGGCGAGGGCTTCTTGCAGCAATTCCGGGATTGTCGGTTCGGGAGCGGTCATTGGGCTATTGTGCGGCGATGTCCCCACGTCCGCATCCGCCATCGAAGGCGCCGGGCTATGACCAGCGGTTCGTCGCCGGGGTCCTGGCCGATGCGCTGTCCTGCGGCGGTGGCGTGTACGCCATCGCCGGCCTGCAGGGCACCGGCAAATCGACGCTCTCCAGGCAACTGGTGGCCGCCGCGCGTACTCGCGGCGTGCATGCGGTGGCGCTGTCGATCGACGATTTCTACCTGGGCCGCCGCGAGCGGCAGCGGCTCGGTCGTCAGGTGCACCCCTTGCTCGCCACGCGCGGCCCGCCGGGCACGCACGACGTCGCGCTCGCCTGCGAGGTGCTCGACCGCCTGGCTGGCGGCCTGCCGGCGCGGCTGCCGCGCTTCGACAAGATCGCCGACCGGCGCCTGCCGCCCTCGCGCTGGCCACGGGCCGACGCGGCCGACCTGGTGCTGTTCGAGGGCTGGTTTTTGAAGGTACCGCCGCAGGCCCAAGCCGCGCTGGCCACCCCGCTCAACCGGCTGGAACGCGATGAAGACCCGCACGGCATCTGGCGACGCTACTGCAACGAGGCACTGGCACGGGAGTACCCCGCGCTGTGGTCGCGACTGCCGCGGCTGGTGTTCCTGCAGGGTCCCGGCTTCGACGTGGTGCCCGATTGGCGCTGGCAACAGGAGCGCACCCTGCAGGCCGCGCACCCGCGCCGCACCGCCATGTCGCGCGCGCAGGTCGAGCGGTTCGTGCAGTTTTTCGAGCGGGTCAGCCGGCACGCGCTGCAGGCCCTGCCGCATGTCGCGCAGCGCACGATCGCGCTGGATGCGCAGCGGCGCCCGCCGCGTCTGGATGATTGAACACTGCCGGTGCGATATTCATTTACCGCACGCCTCGCGCCCCGCCCGGGCCTTTCCGCGAGCGCGGGCCCACGGCTCGAAACCCTCACTCACCGCCCGATCGTCAGGCCGGCAAGTCGGCGCTGCGGCCTTGACTACAATCACCCGATGAACCCCGCCAACAACCTGATCCTGGTCGGGCCGATGGGCGCCGGCAAAACCTGCATCGGCCGCCGCCTGGCCGGGCGCTTCGGCCTGCGCCTGGCCGACACCGACCACGAGATCGAACAGCGCGCCGGCGCCAGCGTGAGCACGATCTTCGAGTGCGAGGGCGAGGCCGGCTTTCGCGCCCGCGAGCGCGACACGCTGGCGGCATTGCTGCAGGACGACCGATTGCTGCTCGCCACCGGCGGCGGCGCGGTGCTCGACGCTGGCAACCGCCGGCTGCTGGGCACGCGCGGCTTCGTGGTGCACCTGCAGGTCACCCCGGCGCAGCAGCTGGAGCGGCTGGCGCGCGACCGCAGCCGACCGCTGCTGGCACGCGCCGACCGCGACGAGGTACTGCACGAACTGGCGCGGGTCCGCGGGCCCTTGTATGACGAGATCGCCGACCTGCGCTTCGACACCGACCACCTGACCGCGGCCGAGGCGGCTCCTGCGCTAGCGCAGGAGCTCGAGCGCTGCTGGCAACGCGGAGTGTCGGCATGAGCGCGCGCGTGGTCGAGGTCGGGGGCGCGACGCCCTACCGGATCGAGATCGGTCCCGGCCTGCTCGATGACGGCACCCGGCTCGCCGGCTCGCTGCGCGGGCGCCATGCGCTGATCGTCAGCGACGGCAATGTGGCGCCGCTGTATGCCGACCACGTCGAAAGTGCGTTGCGCAGCGCCCGCCCCGGGCTCGCGATCGCCCGCTATGTGATGCCCGCCGGCGAGCAGGAAAAGACCCTGGCGAGCTTCAGCGAATGTCTGGATGCGCTGGCCGCGCTCGGCGCCACCCGCGATGCCGCGGTGGTGGCGCTGGGCGGCGGCGTGGTCGGCGACCTGGCCGGCTTCGCCGCGGCCTGCTGGATGCGCGGGATCGATGTGGTGCAGCTGCCGACCACCTTGCTGGCGATGGTCGATTCATCGGTCGGCGGCAAGACCGCGGTCGACCTGCCCGCCGGCAAGAACCTGGTCGGCGCGTTCCATCCACCGCGCGCGGTGATCGCCGACACCACCGCGCTGCGCACGCTGCCGGCACGCGAGCTGCGCGCAGGCCTGGCCGAGGTGGCGAAGTACGGCGCGATCTTCGATGCGACGTTTCTCGACTGGCTCGACGCCCACGCCGAGCGCCTGCTGCGCGGCGACGACGCGGCACTGACCGAGGCAGTAGCGCGCTCGTGCGCGTACAAGGCCGCCGTGGTCGCGCGCGATCCGTTCGAGCGCGGCGAGCGGGCGCTGCTCAATTTCGGCCATACCTTCGGCCATGCGATCGAGGCCGAGCAGGGCTATGCCGGGTCCGGCAGCGAGGCGCTCAACCACGGCGAGGCGGTGGCGGTCGGGATGATCCTGGCAGCGCGGCTGTCGGCAGCCCTCGGCCTGGCCCCCGCCGCCGACACCGAGCGGCTGCAGGTCCTGCTGCAGCGGCTGGGTTTGCCGACCTCGATCCCTGCAGGGCTGCAGCCGCAGGCCCTGCTCGCACGCATGCGCCTGGACAAGAAAGCCGATGCGGCGGGCTTGCGGTTCATCCTGTGGGACGGTGCGGGCCGGGCGCGGATCGTCCCCGGCGTACCCGACGAGGCGGTCCTCGGCGTACTCCACCCCGCCTGAGCCCCGCTGCGCACGTCCGATCCCAGCGAAACGCTGCGGTTCGATTTGCTTCCGGCCTTCGATCTGCTTTTGAGCTTGGATTTGCGGCTGCCGTTTGCGGTTGCCGTTCCGATTGCCGTTGCCGTTGCCGTTGCCGTTGTTTGGCTGTTGATCCCCAACGTGAACCAATCCACCTCGCCCCCTCCACAGACCGGTGGGTTAGCGCGATAACCGCAAGGGCAAGGGCAAGGGCAAGGGCAAAAAGCAAAAGCAAAGAAACGGCCAATCGGCAAGATCGAGTCGATCGGCTCGGGCATTCGCTGGGACGACGACAGCGGCATCCGCTGGAACCACCGCCGGGACGCTCGCTGGATGACGGAACACGACGATCCACGAGCCGCGCACGCCCAAAGCACGCCACCGGCTACAATCCGCCCCCCATGCGCCTGTTCCTGCAACAACGTCCCGACGGCAGCGAAGCCCCGCGCTTCGTGCAGTTGATGCTGCAACCCGACCTGCTGGGCGGGTGGGCGCTGGTGCGCGAGTCCGGTCAGATCGGCGGTCGCAGCCAGCTGCGGCGCGCGCAGTTCCTCGACCGCGAATCGGCGCTCTCCGCGCTGGAGCAGGCGCGTGACCAGCAGCTCAAGCGTGGTTTCCAGTTGATGTTCAGCCAGGGCACCGAAGCGCCCAGGTGACTCAGCCGCCGACTCCGTCGTTGATCCCCGCGCGCGTCGACACGCGCCCCACCCTGCACGCCCCACGCGTCGAGGACCCTGCATGACCGCACCCGACTCCACATCGCCCCGGCCACGGACCGGCAACGACCGGTTCCTGCGCGCGCTGCGCCGCGAGCCGGTCGACCGCACGCCGGTGTGGTTGATGCGCCAGGCAGGCCGCTACCTGCCCGAGTACCGCGCGACGCGTGCGCAGGCCGGCAGCTTCCTGGCACTGGCGAAGAATCCCGAGCTGGCCTGCGAAGTCACACTGCAGCCGCTGCGGCGCTTCCCGCTCGACGCGGCGATCCTGTTCTCCGACATCCTCACCGTACCCGACGCGATGGGCCTGGGGCTGTACTTCGTCGAGGGCGAAGGCCCGAAGTTCGAGCGCCCGCTGCGCAGCGCGGCCGACATCGACCGACTCGCGGTGCCCGACATGGGCAGCGACCTGCGCTACGTGATGGATGCGGTCGGCACGATCCGCCGTGAGCTCGACGGCAGCGTCCCGCTGATCGGATTCTCCGGGAGCCCCTGGACGCTGGCCTGCTACATGGTCGAAGGCGGCGGCAGCAAGGATTTCAGCAAGGTCAAGGCGCTCGCGCTCAACGACCCCGGGGCGATGCACAAGCTGCTCGATGTGGTGACCGACGCGGTCATCGCCTACCTCGACGCGCAGCGGGTGTCGGGTGCCCAAGCGATGCAGGTGTTCGACACCTGGGGCGGAGTGCTGTCGCCAAGGATGTACCGCGAGTTCTCGCTGCGCTACCTGCAGCGCATCGCCGCCGAGCTGCCGCGCGGCGATGGCGAGACGCACGCGCCGCTGATCCTGTTCGGCAAGGGCAACGATCCGTACCTGGAGGAACTGGCCGCATGCGGCGCCGAGGCCGTCGGTGTGGACTGGACGGTGGAACTGGGCGAGGCCGCGCGCCGCGTCGGTGGCCGGGTGGCGTTGCAGGGCAATCTCGATCCGGTGACCCTCTATGCCGAGCCCGAGGCGATCCGCCGCGAGGTCGGCCACTCGCTCGACAGCTATCGCGCCGGCAACGGCGGCTCGCGCGAGGGCCACATCTTCAATCTCGGACACGGCATGTCGCCGGTCATGCAGCCCGACCACGTCGCCGCGCTGGTCGATGCGGTGCATGAGCTCAGCGCACGTTGAGGACCTGAACCTGTAGGAGCGGCCCATGGCCGCGATGCCGTTTGGGCGGACCTGGTGAGTCCCGCTCGCGCCCATGGGGCGCTCGTACAAAAGCCGGCGGCGCGTCGAGCGGAGCTTGCTCCGCTGCAGCGTCCTGGCGACAACAGGGGTTTTCCGGGGCGGGAGTGAAGCCGAGCAAGCTCGGTTCTACGGGGCCGCGGCCGGGGCAGGAGCGCGAACCGCGACCGACGCAGGCGCCACCGGCTCCAGCAGTTGCCGCAGCATCGCCGCGGTCACCGGCTTGCGCAGGAACGCGTCGAAGCCGGCGGTCCGCGCCAGCGGCTCGGCATCGGCATCGGCGCGTGCGGTGAGCGCGATCAACGGCCGCTCGAAACCCTGTGCACGCAGCTGTCGCGCGAGCACGAAGCCGTCCATGCCGGGCAGGTCCAGGTCGAGCAGGATCGCGTCGAAACCGGCAGTGGCGACCTCGGTCAGCGCCGCCAAGCCGTTGCCCACGTGGGTCACCGCGTGGCCCTGGCGGCGCAGCAGCCCGGCCACGACCTCGGCCACGGTCGGGTCGTCCTCCACCAGCAACAGCGCCAGGGGCGCACCCGGCGCGGCGCGGCGGTCGGGCCGCTCGGCACGCTGCTGACGCTGGCCCTCCTGCTCGCTCCCGCGGCGGCCGGGCTGCGGCTGGCGTCGAGCGTCACCGGCGCGATGGCGGCCGCCGTCGTCGTCGCCGCTGCCAGCAGCAGCGCGAGTGCCCCTACGGTTATGTGTCGCTTCTGCGTCACCACAAGTCCACCCCGACTCATCGGCAACCAGCCGCCCAACGTTGAGCACCTGACGCAGTGTCTGCCCGCGGGATGAAATCACGCGTACCGCCGCCGCGCCGGGTATTCCCCCGGAAAAGATAGGGT
>JAHWKC010000056.1 GCA_019348095.1 Pseudomonadota bacterium
GGCCCGGCTGCGCGACACCGGCGAGCCCGAGAACGCGATCACCGAGACCGTGCCCCACGCGCCGTACCGGGGCCTGATCGCCGACATCGGCCGCTGGTGGTCGACGCCGCCGCGCTAATGGCTGTCTGGCCGGGCTCGGGATTCGGCGGCGGGGGCCAAAAAAGGCGGGCCGGCCGATCACCACTGCCAGGCCGCAGGAGGCGTCGGAACCGCGCTCGGCGCCCGAGACCTGAACAGGCAGGAGTGGCATGTTGCACCCGCCGATTGCATTCCTGCGCCGCGCGGGATAACGTGCACGAGCTGTGTTCGTCAAGGGTCACATGAAACGTGGCCCGATGCTGTAGATCCCAGATCCGCTACATCGTTGCACTCGCTTCCTCCTTGCAACCAGCCAAAAACGCCACGCGAGTGGCATATCCAATAGAAACGTTCCAGGGAGTTAGAAATGTCGAACCGTGAAACCGGTACCGTCAAGTGGTTCAACGATGCCAAGGGCTTTGGCTTCATCAGCCGTGAGAATGGCGAGGACGTGTTTGTGCACTTCCGCGCGATCCAGGGTCAGGGCTTCAAGAGCCTGCAGGAAGGCCAGAAGGTCAGCTTCACCGTCACCCAGGGCCAGAAGGGCCTGCAGGCTGACGCCGTCGAAGCACTGTAAGCCGGACTGCCCGCACCGCCGTCCGGCGGTGCACCAGATCAGGAAAAACCCGGCTTCGGCCGGGTTTTTCTTTTGTCGGCCCCCGGGTCGCCGCGGTGGGCCACCGCGGCTGCTAGTCGGTCTGCCCCGACCAGTGCGCTGGCGACAGTTGGGTGACATGCCTCACCCGGTCGAGCCAGATGTCGTGGACGGCGGCGCTTTCCGGCGCCTCCAGCGCGGGTTCCTCCACCCGCACCAGCGCGTTGGCGCCCTCGCCGCCGGCCGCATCGCGAAACACCTGCAGGGTCGGACGCACGGTGACGATGGCGCGCAGCCGGTGTCCGTCCTCGAACTGCAGCTCCACGCGTGCGCCATTGGGCAGGGCCGCGATCAGGGCTTTGAGTCGATCGATGTCGGCAGGCTCGGTGAGGATGCGCTCGGCGTCTCGGGTCATGGGGGCGGTTCGGCGAGGGGGGGCGGGGCCAATCTAGCGGGCCGCCGCGAACGTCGCGGTGAACGGCGGTGCAACGGCGCCTGTCGCGCCCCTGACGCGATAGCGATGGCTACACGCGTGCATAACTTCGCGGCCTATAGGGTCGCCTCGCTCACTACCCGCGCATGTCGCGCGTCCCCCAAGGAGAGCCTCATGAACCAGATCAAGACCCATTCCCTGCTTGCGCTATCGGTCATCGGTGCGCTGGCCCTGTCCGGCACGGCGCTGGCCAACGATAAGTGGGAAAAGATGGACACCAACCAGGACGGCATGATCTCCGCCCAGGAGCACAGCGCTGCCGCCGACGCGAAATTCCAGAAGCTCGATGCCGACGGCGACGGCCGCATCACCGCCGCCGAGGTCGGGGCCGCCCACGCCCGCATGGACAAGGGCGAGGGCCATGGCAAGTCGCCCGAGGAGAAGATCCAGAAGATGGACACCGACGGTGACGGCGCGGTCACCGCGCAGGAACATGCCACCGCTGCGCAGGAGAAGATGCGCGAGGCCGACACCGACGGCGATGGCAACATCAGCCAGTCCGAGTTCGAGGCCAAGAAGGAGCGCAAGGATTCGGAGCACATGAGGGACGGCCACATGAGGGACGACCGCTAAGCATCAGTCCCGTTTCAAGGTGGCATCGGACGGAGCTGCGGCTCCGTCCGTCTTTGCGGTCCCGCGGTTTCCGCGGGACCGGATCAGTGCAACAACCCCCAATTGGAGGCTCCAATGTCCAGTCCCGCGCCTCCGGTGCCAGTTCGCATCGATTTCGTGTCCGACGTGTCCTGCCCCTGGTGCGCGGTGGGGCTGAAGGCGCTGGAGCAGGCGATCGAGCGCATGGGCGGACAGATCGCTCCAGAGCTGCATTTCCAACCATTCGAACTCAACCCGCAGATGCCGCCCGAAGGCCAGGGTACCGACGAGCACCTGGTCCAGAAATACGGCTCGACCCCGGAGCAACTCGCGCGCAACCGCGAGGCACTGCGCGAGCGCGGCGCGGCGGTCGGATTCGAGTTCAAGCAGCGCGACCGCGTCTACAACACGTTCGATGCACACCGCCTGCTGCACTGGGCCGGACTGGAGGGCGAAGCGCAGGAACTCGCGCTCAAGCACGCGCTGCTGCGCGCCTACTTCACCGACAACCTGGATGTCTCATCGCCGGAGGTGCTGGTGCGGGTCGCAGCCACCGCCGGGCTGGACGGCACGCGCGCGCGGCAGGTGCTCGAGCGCGGCGAGTACGCCGCCGAGGTCCGCGCGCAGCAGGACGTGTACCTGAGTCGTGGCATCCACGCCGTGCCGTCGGTGATCCTCAACGATCAGCACCTGATCCAGGGCGGTCAGCCGGTGGAACTGTTCGAGCGGGCACTGCGGCAGGTCGCGGGCCTGGATGGTGACGCCGCGTCGCAGCAGTGATTGCGGCGGCTGCCAAGACGGTCCGGTCGTATCGGCGTGTGCATTTGCCGGAGCGGATCAGAAGATCAGCATCAACAAGCCGATGACCACGACCAGGCCGATGAGGAAGATGATGCCGGTGGTCTTGCCGAGAAACTTGAGCATGCCGTTCTCCTGTCGGGTGCGGCCCCTGTGAACCCCTTGACTGCAAGCTAGGCGCGCCGTCGCGAATGGGCCGTGAAAGATCGATCGGCCGCCACCCCGCCGGCCTTGCCGGAGCCAGGCGGTAGCACCGCCAGCTCGCGCTGCACCCCCCGGGGATCAGACGCTGCTGCCGGTTATCCATCGACATCACGCCGGCCTGCCTAGACTCGGCCGTACGATCCGGCCGGCACCCGCCGCCATGGAATCGGGCAATCTCAGAAGCAGCCCCAGACACCAGGAGACGACGATGCAACCGATCCCCGCCAATGCACTGGTAATCGTGGCCGACGGCACCGGGGCCCGCGTGTTCCGCAACCAGGGCGACCAACGCGCGCTGTCGCTGCACCAGCAGGAACTGCTCGAACTGGTCGACATGAACGACGACGGCCCCGCCGGCGCGCAGCCCGACGGTGCCACTGGCTACCAGATCGACAAGGCGACCTTCGCCAAGCAGCTCGCGCAGCGTCTCAACGATGGCGCCCTGCGTGACGACTACCAGTCACTGGTGCTGGTGGCCGATGCGCACACGCTCGGCGAGATGCGACCGCTGCTGCACCAGGAAGCCCGGCAGCGGTTGCACGGCGAGCTCGCCAAGACGCTGACCAATGTGCCGCGCGAGGACATAGAGCGGCTCCTGTCCTGAGCGTCCGGGCTGACCGGACGGGATTCTGTAGAGCCGAGCTTGCTCGGCTGCGTTGCCGCCCGGACCGGTGCCGGCGCATCTTGTAGGAGCGCCCCATGGGCGCGATACACGCGGCCGCGCCACTCCACATCGCGGGCATGGCCCGCTCCTACAAAAGCGGTGCCACCGTAGGAGCGCCCCATGGGCGCGATCGCTACCCAGCTGCTTGACGGCACGCTCACCCGCGGCGACTAGAGTCTTTGCTCCCCCTCCGCCAACGCGGCGTCGCCGCCGAAGCACCAAGTCAGGAGCACACGATGGCCAGCAAAGCCTACGACCAGGCGCAACTGCACGAGCTGCTGTACCAGGCTCTGGAAACCGAGATCGGCGGCGCCACGGTCTACGAGACCGCGATCGAATGCGCGGTCAACGAGGACCTGCGCGAGGAGTGGCAGAAATACCTCGATGAGACCCGCAACCACAAGAAGATCCTGCTCGACGTGTTCGAACAGCTCGGCCTGGACCCCAAGACGCAGACGCCGGGTCGCCAGGTGGTGGCGCATCTGGGCGAGTCGCTGGTCGCGGCGATGCAGATGGCGAAGGATGCCGGCGATCCGATCGCGGCCGAGCTCGTCGCGGGCGAATGCGTCACGCTGGCCGAGACCAAGGACCACATGAATTGGGAGCTGATCGGACACGTCGGCCAGCACGGCAAGGGTGATGCCACCCAGGTGCTGCTGGAGGCCTACCGCTCGGTCGAGGACGAGGAGCACCACCACCTGCTGCACACCACCGGCTGGACCCGCGAGCTGTGGATCGAGTCCTTGGGCCTGCCCGCCGTGCTGCCGCCGCCGGAGGAGGTCAAGCACGTCGATACCAAGATCGGCGCCTCGCGCGCGGAGCAGTCGCGCGAGAAGATGCTCGGCAAGGGGCACTGAGACGACGCTGATGGACCCTGCCGACTGGCTCGGCTGGAGCGCATCGGCGGTACTGCTGATGACGCTCGGGCGGCAGGTCTACGTGCAGTGGCGCGAGCGCAGCACGATAGGTCTGTCGTCCTGGCTGTTCGTGGGCCAGGTCACCGCCAGCGTGGGGTTCACCGTCTACAGCTGGATGCTCGACAACTGGGTGTTCGTGGTGACCAATGTGGCCCTGCTGGTGACCGCGGTGGTGGGCCAGTTGATCTTCCGCCGCAACCGGCGGCTGGAGTCGTCGTAGCCGCTTTGCGCGCTGGTAGAGCCGAGCTTGCTCGGCTGCGTCTGGTCCCGGAGCTTTCTCTACGGCATGTAGTTGCAGCGGAGCAAGCTCCGCTCTACCGGGCGGCAGCGCTCAACCCTGCAACAGCGCGCGCGTGATGCGCGTGGACGGCCGGGTGTCGGCCTGCAGCGTGTCCCTGATCTGGGCCAGTGCCCGCGTGGTACGCGCCCGGGTGACCGAAGCCAGGCAATCGCCAGGCACCAGGATTTCGAAGTCACGGATGTGCGCGTCGGTGGCGGTCGCCAGCACGCAGTTATCGGCGGCGGTGCCGGTCAGTACCAGCCGGTGCACGCCCAGGTCGTGCAGCAGCAGCTCCAGCGCGGTGGCATGGAAGGCCGACTGCTTGGGCTTGAGCACGAAGTAGTCGTCGGGCTCGGGCTGCAGCGCCTGCACCAGCGGTGCGCCGCGCGAGCCCGACTCGCCGCAGACCGCCACCACCTGGCGGAAATCCGAGCGCCACTGGCCGTAGTTGTCGTTGGCGTAGATCACCGGTGCGCCGGCCTGCCGGGCGCGGTACTTCAATCGCGCAATGCGGTGCGCCGCGGGCAGCGCGTTTTTAAGCAACGCGGCACCGCCGTCAAAATCGAGCGCGTTGATCATGTCGATGATGATCAAGGCGGTGCTGTGGGTGGGGGGCATGGCCGGTGGCTGTGTGGTGACGCTCGACCGTGGCACCGCGCGTGTCAGCGCCGTGTCGATCCGGGGCGGGGTCGGGCAGGGTTGCCGCCATGCAGCGGGCTCGCAGGGCCCTACCACGCCCGCATCACGCCGCTGTTTCGATACTCAGATGCCGCGCCACTGCCGCCTCTGGAGGTTCCCATGGCCCGCCCCGTCTGGTCTGGAACGCTGTCGTTCGGGCTGCTGAATATCCCGGTCTCGCTGATGTCCGGCGAGCGCCGCACCGACATCTCGTTTCGCATGCTCGATTCGCGCGACAACTCGCCGATCCGCTACGAGCGGGTCAACGCCGAATCCGGCGAGGAGGTCGCGTGGAAGGACATCGTCAAGGCATTCGAGTACGACAAGGGCAGCTATGTCGTGCTCGAGCCGGACGACATCAAGTCGGCCGCGCCGGAAAGCCACGGTGCGATCGAGGTCGAGGCGTTCGTCGATGTCACCGCGATCGGCCCGCAGTACTTCGAGAAGCCCTACGTGCTGGTGCCGGCCAAGAAGGCCGAGAAAGGCTACGTGCTGCTGCGCGAGGCGCTGGCCAGCACCGGCCGGATCGGCATTGCGCGGGTGGTGATCCGCACCCGCGAGAGCCTGTGCGCGGTGATGCCGCAGGGCGACGCCTTGCTGCTGCTGATGATGCGTTACCCGCAGGAGCTGGTCGACATCGGCGAGTACAACATCCCGGAAGGCTCCCGGGGTGATTACCGGATCAGCGACAAGGAGCTGGCGTTCTCCGAGCAGCTGATCGAGACCATGTCCGGCGACTGGCAGCCCGAGCAGTACACCGACGAGTTCCGCGAGCGGCTGCAGGCGGTGATCACCAAGCGCATGAAGGCCACCGGCGGTCGCCAGCGAGGCCGAGGAGCCGGCGGTGACCGAGAATGCCAGCACCAACGTGGTCGATTTCATGGCGCTGCTGCAGCAGAGCATCGACAAGAACAAGCGGACCCCGGCCCGCAAGAGCGCCGGCAAGTCCGAGGACAAGCCGGGCAAGGACAAGCCGGCCAAGAAGGCCAGCAAGAAGGCCGCCAAGAAGACCAGCGCCAAGACCCCGAAAAAGGCAGCCAAGAAAACGGCCGGCAAGAAGCGCAAGGCGGCTTGAGGATGTCGGCGCGCCTTTTTCACTTCTGCCCGCTCCCTCCCGCGGCACGGGAGCGCCGCGCCGGGGGCTGCCCGAAATCGACCGCGCGCAATGACCCTGCGTGACTACGCCCGCAAGCGCCGCTTCGACCAGACGCCGGAGCCGGCCGACGACGCGCCGCCGGCGCGGCGCGGCGGCAAGGCACGCACCCGCCGCCCGATCTTCGTGGTGCAGCTGCACCACGCCAGCGTGCGCCACTACGACTTTCGGTTGGAGATCGATGGCGCGCTCAAGAGCTGGGCGGTGCCGAAGGGCCCGTCGCTGCGGGTCGGCGAGAAACGCCTGGCGGTGGAGGTCGAGGACCATCCGCTGAGCTACGCCACCTTCGAGGGCGACATTCCGCAGGGTCACTACGGCGGCGGCCAGGTCGACATTTTCGATCGCGGCGTATGGGCCACCGAGGGCGACCCGCTGGAGGCGCGGGCCCGGGGCAAGCTGGACTTCGTACTGCACGGCGAGAAACTGCGCGGCGGCTGGAAGCTGGTCCGCACCGCCAAGCCGGGCAGCAAGCCGCAGTGGCTGCTGATCAAGCGCGATGATCAATACGCCGCGGACATCGAATCCGACGACCTGGTCGAGACGGCGCCGCCGGCGGGCTGGAAGGGGCGGCGGCCTTCGGGCTCTACGAAAAATTCTGCGTCCGCAAAGGGTGCGAAGGTCGCCAAGGGCGCCAAGCAAAGCGCACCGGCCAAGGCAGGAACAGCAGGAAAAACAGCAAAGCGCCGCCCGCGTAGGATCGACTGGCGCAAACGGGCGCAGGCGCTCGACGGCGCCAAGCCCTTGGTTGGCGGCACCGAGATCGCGCCGCAGCTGGCGACCCTGCGCGAGTCGCCGCCGGCCGGGGAGGGTTGGCTGCACGAACTCAAGTGGGACGGCTACCGCCTGTTGGCGGAGATCAGGAACGGCCGAGTGCGCCTGCGTTCGCGCAACGGACTGGACTGGAGCGCGGACTATCCCGACATCGCCGCGGCACTGGAGCGGCTGGGCCTGGACAGCGGCAGCTTCGACGGTGAGCTGATCGCGCTGGACGAACACGGCGCCAACTGCTTCTCCGCGCTGCAACGCACGATCCAGGGCACGGCCAACGCGACCCTGCGCTACGTCGTGTTCGACCTGCCGACGCTGGAGGGTGTCGACCTCACCGGCACCCGCCTGATCGAGCGCAAGGACCTGCTCGAGACGCTGCTTGAAACCCAGGACGATCCGGTCCTTGCTTACAGCCGGCACATCGTCGGGCACGGCGCACAGGTGTTTGCCGCCAGCGGCGGCCAGAAGATGGAAGGCATCATCAGCAAGGCGGTCGGGGCGCGCTACCTGCCCGGTCGCTCCAGCACCTGGTTGAAGATCAAGCACGCGCAGACCGACGAGTTCGTGATCGTCGGCTTCACCGCACCCAAACGCTCGCGGGTGGGGTTCGGCTCGCTGCTGATGGCGACCCGCGAGGCCGGTGCACTCAAGTACGTCGGCCGCGTCGGCACCGGTTTCGACGATTCCCGCCTGCGCGACATGACCGCGCAGCTGCGCAAGCTGGTACGCAAAAGCCCGACGCTGACACTGCCGGCGCACATCGCACTGGCGCCGCGCGATGTCACCTGGGTCGAGCCGCAGCTGGTGGCCGAGCTGGCGTTCCGTGGCTGGGGCAAGGAGGGCCTGCTGCGCCAGGCCAGCTTCATGCGGCTGCGCGAGGACAAGACCGTGGACGAGGTCGGCGAGGGCGGCCGGGCGCAGGGTGAGCGCACGGACCCGGACGGCGCCGGCGCGGCGCCGGAAACCAGGCTCAGCAGCCCCGACAAGCTGATCTACCCGGCCGAGAAGATCACCAAGCGCGAGGTCGCCGAGTACTACCGCGCGGTCGCCCCGCAGTTGCTGCCGGAAGTCGCGCGGCGGCCGCTGTCGCTGCTGCGCTGCCCCGACGGGCTCAAGGGCCAGTGCTTTTTCCAGAAGCACCACGCCGACACGCTCGGCGGGCATGTGCATGCGGTGCCGATCAGGGAAAAGGACGGCAGCCACGATGACTACCTCTACATCCAGGACGTCGCCGGCCTGCTCGACCTGGTACAGATGAACGCGCTGGAGCTGCATCCATGGGGCGCGCGCATCGATGATGTCGAGCGGCCCGACCGGCTGGTGTTCGACCTGGACCCCGGCGAAGGTGTGGACTGGAAGGCGATCACCCGCGCCGCGCGCGACGTCCGCGACCGGCTGAAGGACATCGGTCTGCAGAGTTTCCTGCGCCTGTCGGGCGGCAAGGGCCTGCACGTGGTGGTGCCGATCGCGCCGGGGCCGGACTGGCCGCAGGCGAAGGCCTTCTGCGGCGCGTTTGCCGATGCGATGGCGACCCAGGCCCCCGACCGCTACATCGCCACCGCGACCAAGGCCAAGCGCCGCGGCGTGATCTTCATCGACTGGCTGCGCAACGGCCGCGGCGCGACCAGCGTGGCGAGCTGGTCGCTGCGCGCGCGCGCCGGCGCCGGCGTGGCCATGCCGCTGCGCTGGGACGAGCTGGGCAGGACCAGATCCGGCGCCGACTACACCCTGGCCCGTGCACTCCGGCGCGCGGGGAGCCTGCGCAAGGACCCGTGGGACGGCTGGAAGCGTGCATGCAAGCAGAAGCTGGTGGAGCTCGGATAGCGCTTGGCGTGCAGCTTATCGAGCTGGCGGGAGTCCCGCAGCCCCAGCCCAGGCCCCAGGTCCCGAGCCGCGCAGCCTCAGCGCTCGACCGGCGGCGGCGCGCAGGACCAGGCGGCTTGGACCCGGTCGGCCACGTCGGCCCACTCGGTCCGGCTGCGGTTGCGCAGGCGCGGCCAGCCACAGGCCAGCTTCGGCTCGACCTCACTCCATGCGCGGTCGCCGTAATGCCGGCGCGCTTCGACCCCGTAGGTCAGCGCGAGCGCTTCCTCGTCGCGGCGTAGTGTCCGCCTGGGCGGCGCGTTCGACGGTGTGCGGTCCAGTGCACGGTGTTCCATGGTCCATCTCCCGACATGCGCGGTTCCAGTCCGGACGATCGACCATACTCCTGTGCGGCGAAAATTAAACCCCTGCTGCACGGCCGTTCGTCGGCGCAATGGACCCTTGGCGCGGCGCGGCCCAGCTCAATTGGTGCGGGAGCGACCGGCGAGGCGACACCGCGGCTCGTCGATCGCTGCATCGCGGCGGACACCGCTCCCACACCGACGCGGGGCTAGTCCAGCAGCGGCGCCAGCGCAGGCCAGACGTGGTCGCGCAGCTGCGGCTGCGCCTCGGCCACCGGATGCAGGTTGTCGCTCTGGTAGGCCGCGCGGTCCAGCGCGATGGGTTCGAGCAGGAACGGCAGCAGCGCGACATCGAAGCGTTCGGCCAGCGCGCTGAAGTTCTGCTCGAACGCACGGGTGTACTCCGCCCCCAGATTGGGCGGCATGCGCATCCCGACCAGCAGCACCTCGGCGCCGGCGCCATGCGCGGCGCCGAGCATGCGGGCCAGGTTGATCCGGGTCTGCAGCGTCGGCAGCCCGCGCAATCCATCGTTCGCGCCCAATGCAATGACCACCACTCCGGGCCGGTGCCGCCGCAGCTCCCCGACGATGCGCGCCGCGCCGCCGGCGGTGGTTTCGCCGCTGATGCTGGCGTTGACCACGCGCCAGCCGGGCTTGCGCTCGGCGATGCGAGCGGCGGTCAGCGCGACCCAACCCTGCTGCGCCGACAGGCCGTAGGCGGCCGACAGCGAGTCGCCCATCACCAGCACCGTGCGCGTGGCGGGCGCCGGCTTTGCCGCTGCGGTCGACTGGGCGCGCGCAGCCGGCAACAGCCCCAGGAGCAGCGTCAAAACCAGTGCGAGCAAACCGATGGCACATTGAACCCGGCGGCGCGATGCCGCATATCCTGACGTCACTGTTTGCATCTCCTATGTATACCCGGTCGTCATTCCCGCAAAGGCGGGAATCCAGTGGCGCTGATTGACTCACGACCTCTGTGAATCGGCACTTGGCGCTGAAGCCGCTGGGTTCCCCCGTGCGCGGGATGACGAGCAGAAGCCTGACATCGACTTATCCAGCAAGGACCATCATGGCCGATAGCCTCCAACCCCACGCTGAAGTTGCCGACACCCGGCCCTCGGTCCTGCAGGTCCGCGACCTGGGCAAGCGCGTGCCGCTGCCATCGGGCGAGCTCACCATCCTGGACGGGGTGAGCTTTTCGATCGCGGCCGGCGACACGGTCGCGATCGTCGGCGCCTCCGGTTCGGGCAAGAGCACCCTGTTGTCGTTGATGGCGGGCCTGGACACGCCGAGCCAGGGCAGCGTCACGCTCGATGGCGAGGCGCTGTCGGCGCTGGAGTGGGGGCTGCTGCAGCCGGACCAGTGCTCGACGATGGTCACTCAGCTCGCACCGTTGACGCCGCCGCAGCGCCTGCGCCGCCGCGCCGAGGACGTGCTCGTCGGCCGCGGGCTGCGCGAGATCGTCGGCTGGAGCTTCGACTCGCCGGCGCGCGACGAGCGGCTGCGGCTGCCCGCCGACGACCCGCGCCGCGCGCACGTCGTGATCGAGAACCCGATGAGCGAGGAGGGGGCGAACATGCGCACGACGCTGCTCGGCTCGCTGCTCGACGTCGCGCGTCACAACGCCGCACGCGGGCAGGGCGTCCCGGCGATCTTCGAGTCCGGCCGCGTGTACCTCGCGCAGGACGCGCCG
>JAHWKC010000057.1 GCA_019348095.1 Pseudomonadota bacterium
CCGGCCCATCATGGTCAGCGCCAGCAGTGAGTGCCCGCCGGCATCGAAGAAGTTGTCGTCCAGTGCGATGTCGTCATCTCCGATCAGCTCACGGCAGACGGTCAGGACCAGCCGCTGCTGGGGCGTCAGGTCGGTCTCCGCCACCGCGGCAGTGGTTTTCGGCGCTCCTCCGAGCGGCGCCGGCAAAGCGTTGCGATTGATCTTGCCGTTGGGCAGCAACGGGATCGCAGAAAGCTGGACGAAGTGCTGCGGCAGCATGTAGTTGGGCAGGAATCGGCGTGCATGCTCGCGCAGGAGATCAGCCGAGACCGGCGCCCCGGAGCGGCTGCTGTAATACGCGACCAGGCGATGGTCAGCATCGTCGATGCACCACACCCTGGCTGCGACCACGTCGACATCCGGCACCCCCGCCAGCACAACCTCGATCTCGCCAAGCTCGATGCGGTGGCCGCGGATCTTGACCTGGTCGTCGCTGCGGCCGAGATGCTGCAGCTGGCCGTCGCGCCAGACTCCGCGGTCCCCGGTCCGGTAGACGGTCTCGCCGGTCTCGGGCAGCTTTACGAACCGCTGCGCGGTCAGTTCGCTGCGGTTGTGGTATCCCGGCGACAGGCCCCGTCCACCGATCACCAGTTCCCCGGCCAGTCCCGCCGGCAGCAGTTGCAGGTTCTCGTCCACCACGTGGATCGAGGTGTTCCAGATCGGCTGTCCGATCGGGCATGTCGCGCTGTTGCCGTGGTCGATGCGGGCGCAGCTCGACCAGATCGTGGTCTCGGTCGGCCCGTACATGTTCCACAGCTCTCCGACCCGTGGCAGCAGCCATTGCGCCAGGTCAGGTGGCAACGCTTCGCCGCCGACCAGTGCCTTCAATCCGGCCTTGCCTTCCCAACCGCTCGCACGCAGCAGCCTCCAGGTGGACGGCGTCGCCTGCATCACGGTGACGCCGCCGGTGTCGATGGCCTGCTGTAAAGCGACGTTGTCCTCGGCGGTGGTCCGGTCGGCAAGCCGGACCCGCGCACCGACCGCGAGCGGCACGAACAGCTCCAGCACAGAGATGTCGAACGCACACGTGGTCAGCGCCAGCACGACGTCGTCCTGGCCGATGCCCGGCCGCTGCTGCATCGCCGAAATGAAGTTGCCGACCGCGCCGTGCACTACCCACACGCCCTTCGGCCGCCCGGTAGAGCCGGAGGTGTACATCAGGTAAGCCGGCTCCTCGGCGCCGGGCACGTGCGGAACGAAGTCCTGCGGTGCACCGTGGGCCGGCGCATCGACATCGAGGATGTCGATCGAGTCTGCCGGCAATGTCCCGTGCGTGGCCGGTCCCGCAATCGCGGTGCGTACGCCGGAGTCCTGCAGCATGTACTCGAGCCGTTCGGCCGGCAGCGACGGATCCAGCGGCAGGTAAGCCGCGCCACAGCGCAGCACGCCGAGCAACGCCGCCACCAGAGCCTCGTCGCGCTCCAGGCAGACCGCGACGACATCGCCGGGCGCCACACCGCGGCGCTGCAACTCGCAGCCAATCGCATCGGCACGCGCCGCCAGCCGGCCGGCAGAAACCTCGCCTGCGTCGGTCGTGAGCACCACGGACTCGGGCTGCACCGCCGCCCGCGCGAAAAACGCCTCGTGCATGCTCGACAGCGTTCCGGAGTGCAACGTGTCGGTCCGCCGTGCCTCCTGCCGCTCGCGCTCGGTCAGCAGGCTGATATCGGCCACGCGCACCTGCGGGCGCTCGACAACCTGCCGCAGCACCTGGGTCAGGTGCTCGGAGAAGCGCTGCACGGTCGAGGCGTCGTAGAGGTCGGTGTTGTATTCGATCAGTCCCCGGATGGACTCGCCGTCGTCCCAGAACCAGATGCTCAGGTCCAGCTTGGAGCCGCCGTTGTGCAGCGGTTCGGACATGACCTCCAGCCCCGGCAGCGTGAGTTCCAGCGGCGCATCCTGGAACGTGAACCAGACCTGCACCAGCGGATTGTGCGACGCGCTGCGGGTGATGTCGCCACTGCGCACGATCTTCTCGAATGGCGTGTCCTGCAGCGCCTGGGTCCGGGTCACCTGGCGACGCACGTGCTCGGCCAGCTGGTCGAAGTGCTGGTCCGGGTCGATCCCGACCGGCACGGGCAGGACGTTCATGAACAGCCCGAGGACTTCGTGCATCTCCTCGGTCGGCCGGTTCGCCATCGGGCAGCCGACGATCAGGTCGCGCTGGCCGGAATACTTGTGCAGGACCACGTTCAACGCACTCAGCACCGCCACGAACAGGCTCTGCTTCTCGCGCTGGGCGTGGCGCCGCAGCCCCGCGCTGAGCTCGCGCGGCAGGCACACCGACAGTTCGTCGCCGGCGAAGGACTGCACCGCCGGGCGCACCCGGTCGGTCGGCAGGTCGAGGGTGTGGGGCTGGTCGCCAAGAACCGAGTTCCAGTACTCCAGCTTGTGCGCGATGACCTCCTCGCTCATCTGCTCGCGCTGCCAGACGACATAGTCGGGGAACTGCAGCCGCTCCTCGTCGACCTCGATGGGAGCGGCGCTCTTGCAGGCCGCGTACAGCTCGCCGATCTCGCGCCCGATCTGCAACACCGATATGTGGTCGACCACGATGTGGTGGATGCACAACAGCAACACGTGGCGCCGCGCCTCCAGCCGCGCCAGCCGCACCGACAAAAGCGAAGCCTGCGAAAGATCGAAGTGGTGCCGCGCACACTCGTGCTTGAGCTCGGCGAGCCGCCGGTTGCGTCCGAGCTCGTCGCAGGCTTGCAGGTCCACCGTCTCCAGCGTGAACGGAACCGTCGAACTCACCCGCTGCCGCAGCTGTTCGTCGACGACCGCGAACCCGGTGCGCAGCGCGTCGTGGCGCCGGATCAGCGTGTCGAAAGCTCGTTGCAGGGCTGCCTCGTCCAGCTCACCGTGTAATTCGAACGCCAGCGCGATGTTGTAGGCGGTGCTGTCGGGGTCGAGCTCGTGCAGATACCACAACTGCTCCTGCCCGAACGAAGCGGGGAACTCGTAGAGCTCGGAAATTGCGCAAAGGTCGTCGTGGAGGTTCATCGCGTATCAGCTCGGAAGGGAAACTTTGTGCTTGCTTCGGTCCACTCGGGTGATCGGCTTGACCGGGGCCACGTCGCGGGCGCTGTCGGCGGCCAGCGTGCTCCAGCTCGCGATGATCGGCTCCTCGAGCACCTGCTCCAGCGGCAGTGCGATTCCCTGCTGCCGGTTCAGCCGCGAGACCAGCCGCATCAGCAGCAGCGAATTTCCACCGAGCTCGAAGAAGTTGTCGCGGATGCCGATGCCGCGGATCTCCAGCATCGCCTCCCAGGTGGCCACCAGCATCCGCTGCAGGTCCGATTCGGGTGGCACGTACTCGACCCCCATTTCGGGCCGGGGGAGGAATACCGCTGTCACCTCCCCCGCGCCGGCGGTGGTCGCCTGCGCCGGCTCGCGGTTCCGCCGCGCCTGCTTCAGCAGTTGCTGCACGTCGCGGGTGGCAACGATGACCTGCGCCGGCCCGTGGCTGGCGAGGACCGATTCGAGCGCCGCCACCGCTTCCTCGTTGGACAGGCCGTCTTCGAAGCCGGCCTGCAGGAACTCGCTTGCCGCAGGGCGCTTCGGCGTGCCCCTGGAGCGCTCGGCACCGCTGGCCAGTGGCCCTGGCGGCGCCTGCTTGAGCACGAAGTCGCGGAACACCAGCAGCAACTGACCATCGTCGGAGCGAATCTCCACGTCTAGCGTGAGGCGATCGGGCTCGCAGCGGGCGCGTACGCGCGCTTCCACCGAGCGCGTGAGGGGCGCCAGCACCAAAATTTCCCCGTATCGATACGGCAGCAGGCGAGCGCCCAACTCCGGCCCGGCCAGCACCTGCTGGGCGGCGCCGATGGCCAGGTCCAGCAGCGCCGGATGAAGCGGGTGTCTGGTGAGATCCTCCGGCGTCTTGAGGTCGAGCCGCAGCAGCGCATCGTTGCCGGCGGCCTCCAGCCGGGTCAGGCAGTCCCACCTCGGACCGAAGTCCAGCGCCGGGTGCGAGTACGTACCCTCCACCGGCAGCAGCCCCGCCGGCGCCGGAAGCGGCTCGCGATCGACGTCGGGCTCGGGCATCCGCAGCGATACTTCCGCCGCGGCATGGTCGAGTACGTCGTCGGGATCGCCGCCCACGCTGGATACGGTGATCACGTGGCGGCCGGTGTCGGTTGCATCGGCCGCTTTCGCGGCAACTTCGTTCCGGACGGTTGCCTTGGGGGCAATTTCGATCCTGAGCAGGCGCTTCTCGCGCGGCCTCAGCACCAGCGGCGCGATCAGTGTCATCCCGCTGATGCACAGTGGCCCGAAGCGCCCGCGCGACTGCTGCATCGCCGCGACGATCAGATCCAGGTATGCCGTGCCCGGAAGGATGGCTTCGCCAGACTTGAGGCGGTGCTGGTCCAGGAACCAGGCCGATTCCGGGGTGAGCATGCCGGAATAGCAGCAGCGGCCTTCCTCGCCGCTGGTCGTCCATGTCAGCACCGGGTGATCGGTGAGATCGGCATCCGCCGGTTCGGGAGGCGCAAAGCCGCTCTTGGCCGCCAGCGAGGCCGCCATTCCGGCGTCGCGCCAGCTGCTCCAGCCCACCGCGATGTGGCGGGTGGTGGATGACTGCGCGTCGGCGCGGGCCGCGAACGCGTCGAGAAACGCGTTTGCCGCGGTGTAGTCGACCTGCCCCGCGACACCGGCCCGGGCGCTGATCGAGGAGAAATAGACTATGAAATCCGGGCAGAGCGGCTTCAGGCTTTGCAGGCCCAGCGCGCCGGCCACTTTGGGATGGAGTACGCGATGCGCTGCGGTGACCGACTTCAGGCCGATCGTGGCGTCGTCGAGCACGCCCGCGGCGTGGAAAATACCGTCAAGCCTGGTCACGCCCAGCTCCGCGACCGCGCTCTCCAGCGCCCGCCCGTTGGCGACATCGGCGGCGACCACGTCGACCCGGGCGCCGGATGATTCCAGCAGCCCGACCGCCTGGATCCTGCGCCGGACTGCATCGCCCGGCCGCGATTTGGCCAGGTACGCGTCGCGTGCCTCCGCAGGCGGCAGCGGTGTGCGGGCGACCAGCACCAGGTGCGCCTGATAGCGGCGCGCCAGGTATTGCGCGAGCACCAGACCGGCGCCGCCGAACGCGCCGGTGATCAGGTAGCTGCCACCGGTGCGAAGCGCTACCGGGTCAGCGGTGCGCGCCAGCGGCATCGGCGTCAGGACCGACCGCATGCGGCGCCGGTTGCGCCAGGCGATCGTCTCGTCCTCGCCATCGGCCTGGAGCTCGATCATGAGCTGCGCCGCCGTTTCGGCCGGGCTCCACTCGATGCGGACCTCATCGAAATCCACCCACTTCGCGCGCACGCCCGGATACTCCTGCGGGATGGTACGCACCGGCCCCGACACCAGCGCCTGGTGGGGGTTGCCTGCCTCCTCGCCGCCGAGCTGATGGGCGTTGGCCGTGGCCACCAGCAGCTTCAGCCCCTGGGCATCGCAGAAGCGATCGATGTGCTTGCCGATGCGCAGCAGGTGGTCGAAGCAGCCGGCAATGATCTTCGTGGTGCACGCCATCGCCGTGTCCAGCGGCCACAGATACACGAGATGCGAAAATGTACCGGCCTGGTCGGCCAACGTGTCCCAGTCCGCATCCGAGTTCGGGTCGATGACGATCCGGTTGCCCGAGCGCGAGAACTCCCGGCCGAGCTCGACGGTGACGACGTCGACGCCGCGCGCGCGCAAGGCATCCACCAGCGACGCGGCCACGCCCCAGCTACCGGCAAACACCAGTGCGCGGCCCGCCACGCCCGGCCCGGCGGCGGCCACCGTGCTCTGCCAGTCGGCGACATGGAACCAGTCCTCGAACGGCTTGCGCGCGTTGTCCTCGACGGGCGAACCCGTCCGCTCGGGCAGTCCCGGCTCGACCCAGTGCCGCTGGCGCTGGAAGGGATAGGTCGGCAGCGGGACCCTCCGGCCCGAGGCTGGCTGGCCCCAGGCGGCCCAGTCGATGTCCAGGCCGTGGGCCCAGAGCAGTCCACCGGCGGCGGCGAACACCTCATCGTCCGCCGTTGCATCCTTCGGGTGCGGCAAGCTCGGGACCACGCGCGCGTCCGGCGCGATCGCCCTGGCGAAGCCGGACAGCGTGTTCCCCGGCCCGACCTCGATGTAGACCGCCGGCCCGAGCTCCTGCAGTTGCCGCATGCCGGCGACGAAATTCACCGGCTGGCGCAGATGGCTCGTCCAGTACTCGGCCGATCCCGCCTGCGCGGCGGTGAGCCAGGTTCCGGTGACATTGGAAATGACGGCCGCACCTTCCACCGCGGCGGGGTCCACGGTGCGGACGGCGGCGCCGAACGAGGCCAGGATCGGGTCGAGCATCTGCGAATGGAACGCATGCGAGGTTTCCAGCCGCCGCGTGCCGATGCCGTCGGCGCCGAGTCGTTCGGCGAGCCGGGCGATCGCCTCGAACTCGCCTGCGCATACGCATGACTCCGGACCATTGATGCCGGCGATACACGCGCGCTCGGGCAGATAGCCGGCAAGGTCCTCCGCCGCCATCGCCACCGCGAGCATCGCGCCCGGCGCCAGCGAACCGATCAACTCGCCGCGCCGGCATACCAGCGTCAGCGCCGCCTCCAGCGTGAACACCCCGGCGAGGCACGCGGCCACGTACTCGCCCAACGAGTGGCCGATCATGGCGTCGGCACGAATACCCTTGGCCAGCAGCGACTTGGCCAGCGCGTACTCGACGCAGAACAGCACCGGCTGGGTGACCGCCGTCGCACGCAGGGTCTCCATGGCTTCCGCTCCGGAAGCCTCGGTGTACAGCGCGGCGATTGCATCGTGCCGACCGAGCCGGCGCAGCACCTCGAAGCAGGTGTCCATCGCGGCGCGGAAGTCCGGATCGGTGGCGTACAGCCGGCGCGACATGTTCGGGTACTGGGCGCCCTGCCCCGGGAACATGAAGACCACCTTCGGCGGTGCGTCGGCGGCCTTGATCGGACGCTGCACCGACCGCAGCTGCGCGGTGATCGCTTCAATGTTGCGACCGGCCACCGCGATCCGCTGCCCGAACGGCACCCGGCCGTTGCGCAGCGTCCAGGCCACGTCGCGCAGCGCAAGCTCCGGATGGGACTCCAGGTGTGCCAGCAGGTTCTTCACTGCCGCGCTCAGTGCGGCAGGCGTCTTGGCCGACAGCGGCAGGATGCTGACGGCATCTTCCGGCGCACCCGATGCTCCCGGCCCGCCGATCCGCGGCGGCGCTTCCTCCAGCACGACATGGGCATTGGTGCCGCCCACGCCAAGCGAGCTGATGCCGGCTCGCAGGGGGGCGCCGAGGGCGGGCCAGTCCGAAAGGCTCGAATTGACGTAGAACGGACTGCCGGCGAAGTCGATCTCCGGATTCGGACTGCGGAAATTCAGCGAGGCCGGGAGCTTGCGATGACGCATCGACAAGGCGACCTTGATCAGTCCGGCGACTCCTGCCGCGGTGTCGAGATGTCCGATATTCGACTTGACCGAGCCGAGCGCGCAGTACTGGCGGCGCCCGGTCTCACCAAAGCCCTGGCTCAACGCCGCAACCTCGATCGGGTCGCCGATCCTGGTGCCGGTGCCATGCGCTTCCACGTAGCCGATGGTGGCCGGATCGACATCGGCAACGGCGATCGCCTCGGCGATCGCCTGCGCCTGGCCCTCCACGCTGGGGGCCAGATAGCCGGCCTTGCCGGCACCGTCGTTGTTGATCGCGCTGCCGCGGATCACCGCGTGGATGAAGTCGCCGTCGGCCAACGCATCCGACAGCCGGCGCAGCACCACCACGCCGCAGCCGCTGCCAAACGCCGTACCGCCGGCGTCGGCATCCATCGGGCGGCAGCGGCCATCGGCCGAACGTACTTCTTCCTCGCGGTAGTGATAGCCGACGCCGTGCGGCACCTCGATGGTCGACCCGCCGGCCAGCACCATGTCGGTCTCGCCGTTGAGCAGGCTCTGGCAGCCCATGTGGACCGCCACCAGGGAGGAGGAGCAAGCCGTCTGCACGTTGATGCTCGGCCCGTGCAGGTCAAGGTGGTAGGACACGCGGGTCGCCAGGAAGTCCTTGTCGTTGGCGGTGTGCCGGATCTGGAACTCACCCAGCTCCCGGATCAACTCCGGGTTGGTCATGAGATTCTTGAGCAGGTACCAGTGCATGCCCGAACCGGCGAACACGCCGATGTTGCGGTCCGCCGATGCCGGCGTATGTCCCGCGTCCTCCAGCGCCGACCACGCGCACTCGATGAACTTTCGGTGTTGCGGGTCCATCACCTTCGCCTCGCCCGGGCTCAGCCCGAAGAAGGCCGCATCAAATTGGTCGAAGCCATCCAGCGGCACCCCGCAGCGGACGTAGGACGGGTCGGCCAGATCGGCCTCGCTGACACCGGCGGCGCGCAGCTCGGCGTCCTGTAGATCGCGGACCGACTCGCGGCCAGCGGCGAGGTTCTGCCAGAACGCATCGGGCGTATCGGCATCGGGCAGATAGCAGCCCATACCGACGATGGCGATGCTGCCTTCGGCGGGCAGCGCGCTTGGATCAGGATGGGTCATGGCTTTTCACTCCGGCCGTTCCGGCGCGTCGGCTCATCGCCGCCTTGCGCTTGTCGGCCTTGCCGACGCCGCTGCCGGCCGCCGCTGCCGCGGAAGTGGCGGCGCCACGGGCGAAGTGCGCGGCCAGCGCTTCGACCGTCGGCGAGCGGAACAGCTCAACGATGGGCAACCGGTAACCGAATGCCTGTGAGAGTTCCGATTGCACCTTGACGGCCAGTACTGAATGCCCGCCAAGCTCGAAGAAATTGTCCCGGCTGCCGACGTGGGACAGGTTGAGCACGCGTTGCCAGACCTCGCGGATGACCTGCTCGGCATCCTCGCGGCTCACCGCCGTGCGCTCCGGCGGTGCCGCCGGTGCGGAGCGCTCGGGCGCTCCGGCCGTCTCGGTTTGGACGGCCGAGGTGACCTCCGGCGGCGGTTCCGGCCGCGCGTCGCGTGCCTTGGCGCCTGGCGCGGGCAGTGCCTGCCGGTCGAGTTTGCCGTTGGGCGTCAGTGGCAGCGCCTCGAGCCACATGAAACTGTTCGGCACCATGTGTTCCGGCAGCCGCTGCCGCAGGGCCGACTTGAGAGCGTCGCCGTCGACGGCCTCCGCGCCGCGGGAAGCGACTAGATACCCGACCAGCAGTTGCGAACCGTCGGCGGCAGCGCGCGCCATGATGACCGCATCGGCAATTCCGGGCTGCGCGCGCAGGGCAAGTTCGATCTCGCCCAGTTCGATCCGGTGTCCCCGCACCTTGACCTGGAAGTCGTTGCGGCCGAGGTATTCCAGCCGCCCGTCGGGCAGCCGGCGAACCACGTCGCCGGTGGCATACACCCGGCGCACGTGCCCGCCGATGTCCAGATCGAAGAAGCGTTCGGCGCTGAGTTCGGGGCGTTCGTGGTAACCGCGGGCGACGCCATCGCCACCGATGTGCAGTTCGCCGACACAACCGTCCGGCACGCACTGCCGATACCGGTCGAGCACGTAGCACTGCGTGTTGGCGATGGGACGGCCGATCGTGACCTGCTGCGCGCCCGGCGCGACCGGCTCGGTGGTGGACCACACGGTCGTTTCGGTCGGTCCGTACATGTTGGTGATGCGGGCGGTCGGCGGCAGTCGCGCATACAACTCGCCGACCAGGTCGCGCGACAGCGCCTCGCCACCGATCAACAGTTGGCGCAGCGACGCTAGCGCACCGGGTTTCGCGTCCAGCAGCGGGATCGTGCTGGCCAGCGAGGGCGTGCACTGCATATGGGTGATCGCATGCGTGGCGATGTCATGCAGCAGGTCGGGGTCGTCGTCGCCCTGCTGCGCGCGCCGGCCGGAAAGGTTCTGCAATTGCTCGATGAAGGGCAGGTGCTTGATCACGGTGTCGGGCGCCACGCCAAAATCGATCAGGCAGGCGATCTCGTCGACGCTGGCGCCATGCAACGACTCCACCAGGTGCGCGCACTTGGCGACCGACCCCATCAGGCTGCTGCTCTCGAAATAACGCTCGAACGCGAACTCGTAGAGCTCCTGCTGCTCCTCGGTGGTCAGCTCGCTCATCGCGGTGGCACCGACCTTGCCGCCGGCCCCGCGCTTGAACGCCGACCAGGCGTCGGCATACCCGCCCACCAGGCTGGCGGCGCTGCGCAGGTAGCGCTGCATCGGTTCGCGCACCAACTCGCGCACCTGGTCGGTGTCCTCGCCAATGAAGGTATGCACCATCACGGTGACGCGGCCGGTGGCCGGATCGAGGCCGGCCTCGGCGCGGGCCTGGCGGTATGCCCGGATGTTGATGTCCAGATCCGCCAGCGACTGCCCGAGCAGGTGGGTCAGGATGTTCGCCCCGATCGCACCGGCCTGCCTGAAGGTCTCGGGGTTGCCAGCGGCAGTGATCCAGATCGGCAGCTCCGGCTGCACCGGACGTGGGAAGGTGCCCAGCAGCACCTCGTCGCCCTTCGGATTGATTGCCTTGACCTGTTCGCCGCGCCACAACGCCCGGACCGTCTCGATCTGCTCGAACATCAGCTCCTTGCGTCGCTGGTAGTTGCCCGGCGCCAGCACGAAGTCGTTTGGCTGCCAGCCGGAGGCGAACGACAGCCCGACCCTGCCGTTGGAGAGCTGGTCGACCAGGCTCCACTCCTCGGCTACACGCCGGGGATCGTGCAGCGGCAGCACCACGCTGCCGGCGCGCAACTGCACCCGCTGGGTGATCGTCGCCAGTGCCGCGTTCATGACCGACGGATTGGGGTATGGCGCGCCGAAATCGTGGAAGTGCCGCTCCGGCGACCAGATCGCCTCCAGGCCATGGCTGTCGGCGAACTTCGCCGCCTCCATGATCAGGCGGTAGGGCTGCGGATCGGTCGCGTCCGCGCCG
>JAHWKC010000058.1 GCA_019348095.1 Pseudomonadota bacterium
AGCACGCGCCGCCGCCCTGATCATGGAAGCGCGCAAGCACTGGTTCGAATAAAGGCAAATACGTCCGGACAGATCGGCTCTTGAATCCCGTTCAGGGCGCCAGCCGTTAGAATGCACCATTACGCGCAGGCCCCGGCCCGCGCCACAGGACACGGAAACCGAATGTCGCAGCAAACCACCATCCGCAAGCTGGCCGCACTGGTGAACACGCCGGTCGAGAAGTTGCTGGAACAGCTGGCCGAGGCCGGCATGACGTTCAGCGGCCCCGACCAGGTCGTCACCAGCACCGAGAAGGTCAAGCTGCTCGGCTTCCTCCGCCGCACCCACGGCAAGGCCGACAAGCCGGCCGATGAGGGTGACGCGCCGAAAAAGATCACCCTGAGCCGTAGCCGCAAGCAGGAGATCAGCGTCGGTGGCGGCAAGACGCCGCGCTCCACCGTCGACGTGGTCGTGCGCAAGAAGGTGACCCTGGTCCGTTCCGACGAGAACCAGCCGGCGCCGACCGACGAGCGCGCCGAGATCCTGCGCAAGCTGGAGGAATCCAAGCAGCGCAACCTGGCCGAGCAGCAGGCCCTGGCCGACGCCGACAAACGGCGGGTCGAGGAAGCCGAGCGGGTGAAGCGCGAAGCCGAGGAGGCCGAGAGCCGCAAGGCCGCCGAAGCCGCCGCTGCCGCCGCCGACGCCAGTTCGCTGGGCTCCGAGGACGACCCGGCGCGCAAGGCCGCGGCCACCCACGGCCATGGCCATCCCAAGCCTCCCGCCGCGCCCCGCACCGAGGACCGCGGCACGCCGCGGCACAAGACCCGTGGCTCACATGTCATGGCCGCCGGCGTCGAGGACGATGACCGCACCAAGCGGTTCGCCGGCCAGATGCACCTGAGCGCCTCCGACCGCGCGCGCCGCTCCAGCGGTGCCCGCGGCCGTGCCAAGCCGCGCCGCCATGCCGACCAGTCGCGCTCGGGCACCGGCTTTACCCGCCCGACCGCACCGATCGTGCGCGATGTCGCGATCGGCGACACCATCACCGTGGCCGACCTGGCCCAGAAGATGGCGCTCAAGGGCGGCGATGTGGTCAAGGCGCTGTTCAAGATGGGCGTCATGGCGACCATCACCCAGAGCATCGACCACGACACCGCCGCGCTGGTGACCGAGGAGCTCGGCCACAACGTGGTACGGGCCGACGCCGGCGACGTCGAGAACGAACTGCTCGCCCACGTCGAGGATGCACAGGGCGACAAGGCCACGCGTCCACCGGTGGTCACGATCATGGGCCACGTCGATCACGGCAAGACCTCGCTGCTCGATTTCATCCGCCGCACCAAGGTCGCCACCGGCGAGGCCGGCGGGATCACGCAGCACATCGGCGCGTACCACGTCGAGACCGACAAGGGCGTCATCAGCTTCCTGGACACCCCCGGCCACGCGGCGTTCTCCTCGATGCGCGCACGCGGTGCCAAACTCACCGACATCGTGGTGCTGGTGGTCGCGGCCGACGACGGCGTGATGCCGCAGACGGTCGAGGCGGTGCAGCATGCACGCGCCGCCAATGTCCCGCTGATCATCGCGGTCAACAAGATCGACAAGGCCGACGCCGACCCGACGCGGGTCAAGAACGAGCTGCTTGCGCACGAAGTGGTCGCCGAGGAGTTCGGCGGCGACACCCAGTTCGTCGAGCTGTCGGCCAAGACCGGCGCGGGTATCGATTCGCTGCTCGACGCGATCTCGCTGCAGGCCGAGTTCCTCGAGCTACGCGCGGTGCACGAAGGCCGCGCCGCCGGCGTGGTGGTCGAATCCGCACTCGACAAGGGCCGCGGCCCGGTCGCCACGGTGCTGATCCAGCAGGGCACGCTGAAGAAGGGCGACTACCTGGTCTGCGGCGTGCAGTACGGCCGCGTGCGGGCGCTGTTCGACGAGACCGGCTCGCAGGTGCCGGAAGCCGGCCCGTCGATCCCGGTGCAGGTGCTCGGCCTGTCGGGTGTGCCCGATGCCGGCGACGACTTCGTCGTGGTCGACGACGAGCGCCTGGCCAAGGACGTCGCCCAGCAGCGTGACGCCAAGCGCCGCGAGTCGCGCCTGGCCCAGGGCGGCAACCGCATGGAAGACATCATGGCGCAGCTCGGCCAGGGCGAAGGCCAGCTCAGCCTGCCGCTGATCGTAAAGGCCGACGTGCAGGGATCGGTGCAGGCATTGCGCGAGGCGCTGACCGCGCTGTCGACCGATGCCATCCGCATCAACGTCATCGGATCCGGCGTCGGCGGCATCACCGAGTCCGACGCGCAACTGGCCTCGACCTCCAAGGCCACCATCATCGGCTTCAACGTGCGTGCCGACGCGACCGCGCGCAAGCTCATCGAGACCAACGGCGTGGACCTGCGCTACTTCTCGATCATCTATGACGTGATCGACCAGGTGAAGCAGGTTGCGTCCGGCATCCTGGGCGTGGAGATCCGCGAGGACATCATCGGCACCGCCGAGGTCCGCGAAGTCTTCCGCAGCTCCAAGTTCGGCGCGGTCGCAGGCTCGATGGTGGTCGAGGGCGTGGTCAAGCGCAGCAAGCCGATCCGCGTGCTGCGCGACAACACGGTGATCTTCGAGGGCGAACTGGAATCGCTGCGCCGCTTCAAGGAGAACGTCGACGAGGTGCGCGTCAACACCGAGTGCGGCATCGGCGTGAAGCAGTACAACGACGTCAAGCCGGGCGACCAGATCGAGTGCTTCGAGCGCATCGAAGTGCAGCGCACGCTGTAGGGCGAGGAGTGAAAGAAGAGAAGTGAGCAGCGAGAGAAGGACCATCCAGACCTCGCGCTTTTCGCTTTTCTCTCGCTCCTCACTTCTAACGACCCACTTCTATGAAAAAGTCTTTCCACCGCACCGACCGTGTCGCCGCCCAGCTCCGCCGTGAACTGGGCACGCTGGTGCACGAGGCCGTACGTGAGCACGGCCTGCCGTCGGTCAGCGTGTCGGATGTCGAGGTCACGCGCGACATGGCGCATGCCAAGGTGTTCGTGACCGCGCTGCAGCCCGAGCGTTCGGCCGAGGCGGTCAAGGCGCTCAAGGAGCTGTCCAAGCAGCTGCGCTACAACCTGGGGCGCGCGGTCAAGCTGCGCCATGTGCCGGAGCTGCACTTCCACTACGACGACTCGGTCGACCGCGGCGAACGCATCGACAACCTGCTGCGCGAGAATCCGCCGGCAGATGACGAGCCGGCCTGATCGCAATGCCCTGATCCGGTAGGAGCGGCTTCAGCCGCGATCTGGAATCGCACACCCGCGCTGGTTTCAGATCGCGGCTGAAGCCGCTCCTACCAGAGCGTCGCCATCCAGATCGCGAGCTTCCCACCACGCGATGACCAAGCGCCCGCGCACCAGATTTCGCCCACTGCACGGCCTGTTGCTGCTCGACAAGCCGGCCGGCCTGAGCTCCAACCAGGCGCTGCAGCAGGCGCGGCACCTGTTCCGCGCCGAGAAGGGCGGCCACACCGGCAGCCTGGACCCTCTTGCCACCGGGCTGCTGCCGCTGTGTTTCGGCGAGGCGACCAAGATTGCCGGCCTGCTGCTGGGTGCGCGCAAGGCCTACGAAACCACCGCCGTGCTCGGCACGACCACCGACACCGACGACGCCGACGGGGTGCCGCTGCTGCAGCGTCCGCTGCCGTCGCTGGACGATGCCGCGTTCGAGGCCACCGTCGAAGCCGCACTCGCGCCGCTGCGCGGCCCGATCGTCCAGCGTGCACCGGTCTATTCGGCGCTCAAGCAGGGCGGCGAGCCGCTGTATGCCCGCGCGCGGCGTGGCGAGACGATCCAGGCGCCGGAGCGCAAGGTCGTGGTGCACGCGCTGGAACTGCTCGGTCGCGAAGGCCCGCGCCTGCGGCTTCGCGTCGAATGCGGCTCGGGCACCTACGTCCGCAGCCTGGTCCGCGACATGGGCGAGGCGCTCGGGTGTGGCGCGCACGTCGAGGTGTTGCGACGCCTCTGGGTCGAGCCGTTCACCCAACCCCGCATGTACACGCTGGAGCAGTTGCGGGACTTGTCGGATGCACACGGCGAGGCGGCACTGGACGCCTGCCTGCTGCCGATCGAGGCCGGGTTAGCCGGCTTTCCGCGGGTGCGCATCGACGCGGCCCAGGCCCAGCGGCTGGGGCAGGGCCAGCGCCTGCAGCTCGATGCGGCCACGGCTGCGGCCGAACAGGTGGCGGTGTACGACCACGACCAGCGCGTGCTCGGGCTTGCGAGCATCGACGAGAGCCGGCTGCTCCGTCCGCAGCGCCTGTTCACCTGGGCGACCCGAAGCCCCGGCTGAATGCGTGCGCCTACGCTCGCCAGGGGCATCCATGCGAGGAACGCCGCCCCGCTTCCAGAGTCGTCACCCTCCCGAGCCATCACGCCCTGCCGAAGCCCGGGCCGACCCTTCATCCCGACATTGCTCCACCTTGTGACCGCCCCCGCCGGGCGGCTACAATTCGCGGGCTTTTCCCGGCAATCAGCAACTTCAGCAACTTCCTTTAAGCAAGCGGCGGACCAGGCGGTGCGGCGGTGTCGGCAAGACCGGCCCGCACGCGTTCTGCAGGTCGCGCATCAAGAGGCAAACCAAGATGTCCATCGACACCAGCAAGGTCATTGAAGACAACAAGCGCGGCGAGAACGACACCGGCTCACCCGAGGTCCAGGTCGCCCTGCTCACCGCCCGCATCGAAATGCTCCAAGGCCACTTCAAGGAGCACAAGCAGGACCACCACAGCCGTCGCGGACTGTTGATGATGGTCAACCGCCGTCGCAGCTTGCTCGATTACCTCAAGCGCAAGGACAACGAGCGCTACAAGGCCTTGATCGCGAAGCTGGGCCTGCGTCGCTAACGAGACACCCACCGCGGCGCAGTGATGCGCCGCGGTTCGTTTTTGGGTCGGAAAATCGAACCCGAATCAAGGCCGCGAGCCGGCGGCCGACCGCACAGGGCAAGGGCCGTGTACGGATCGCCAATGAACCGATAGGAAATTAACGTGGCAAAAATCACCAAGAGCTTCCAGTACGGCAAGCACCAGGTCACCCTGGAAACCGGCGAGATCGCCCGCCAGGCCGGCGGCGCCGTCATCGTCCGCATCGAGGACACCGTGCTGCTGGTCAGCGCCGTTGCCAACCGCACCGCGCGCGAGGGTCAGGATTTCTTCCCGCTGACCGTCGACTACCAGGAGAAGTTCTACGCCGGCGGTCGCATCCCCGGTGGCTTCTTCAAGCGCGAAGGCCGCCAGACCGAGAAGGAAACCCTGATCTCGCGCCTGATCGATCGCCCGATCCGCCCGCTGTTCCCGGACGGCTTCCGTAACGAGGTCCAGATCATCGCCACGGTGATGTCGATGAACCCGGAGATCGACGGCGACATCCCCGCACTGCTGGGCGCGTCCGCCGCGCTGGCGCTGTCGGGCGCCCCGTTCGACGGCCCGATCGGCGCGGCCAAGGTCGGCTACAAGGACGGCCAGTACCTGCTCAACCCGAGCAAGAGCGAGCTGGAGGACTCCAAGCTGGAGCTGGTCGTGGCCGGCACCCAGGCCGCGGTGCTGATGGTCGAGTCCGAAGCCGACGTGTTGTCCGAAGACGTGATGCTGGGCGCGGTGATGTTCGGCCACAGGGAAATGCAGGTCGCGATCAACGCGATCAACGAGCTGGTCGCCGAGGCCGGCAAGCCGAAGTGGGAGTGGGCCGCACCGGCCCGCAACGACGCGATGGTCGATGCGCTCAAGGGCGCGATCGGTGATCGCCTGGGCGCCGCATTCCAGATCCGCGACAAGGCCCAGCGCCGCGACGCCATCTCCACGCTCAAGAAGGACGTGCTGGCATCGCTGGCGCCGCAGTGCGAAGCCAACGAGTGGAATCCGGCGCAGCTGTCGAAGGAGTTCGCCGAGCTCGAGTACGAGACCATGCGTGGCGCCGTGCTCAGCAGCAAGATCCGCATCGATGGTCGTGCACTCGACACCGTGCGCCCGATCAGCTCCAAGGTCGGCATCCTGCCACGCGTGCACGGCTCCTCGCTGTTCACCCGTGGCGAGACCCAGGCGATCGTCGCGGTCACCCTGGGCACCGCGCGCGATGGCCAGGTCATCGACGCGGTCTCCGGCGAGTACAAGGAACACTTCCTGTTCCACTACAACTTCCCCCCGTACTCGGTGGGCGAAGCCGGCCGCATGATGGGCCCGAAGCGTCGCGAAATCGGCCACGGCCGCCTCGCCAAGCGCGGCGTGCTCGCGGTCATGCCGACGATGGAAGAGTTCCCGTACACCATCCGCGTGGTGTCGGAGATCACCGAGTCCAACGGCTCGTCCTCGATGGCCTCGGTCTGCGGCAGCTCGCTTTCGCTGATGGACGCCGGCGTGCCGATCAAGGCGCCGGTCGCCGGCATCGCGATGGGCCTGGTCAAGGAGGGCGATGAGTTCGTCGTGCTGAGCGACATCCTCGGTGACGAGGATCACCTTGGCGACATGGACTTCAAGGTCGCCGGCACCGCCGAGGGCATCTCCGCCCTGCAGATGGACATCAAGATCCAGGGCATCACCGAGGAGATCATGAAGGCCGCCCTGAGCCAGGCCAAGCAGGGTCGCCTGCACATCCTGGGCGAGATGGCCAATGCGCTGACCGCCCCGCGTGGCGAGCTGTCCGAATTCGCCCCGCGCCTGATCACCATCAAGATCCACCCCGACAAGATCCGTGAAGTGATCGGCAAGGGCGGCTCGGTGATCCAGGCGATCACCAAGGAAACCGGCACCCAGATCGACATCCAGGACGACGGCACCATCACCGTCGCCTCGGTCAATGCCGCCGCCGGCCAGGCCGCCAAGGACCGCATCGAGCAGATCACCTCCGACGTCGAGCCGGGCCGCATCTACGAGGGCAAGGTCGCCAAGATCATGGACTTCGGTGCGTTCGTCACCATTTCCCCGGGCAAGGACGGCCTGGTGCACGTGTCGCAGATCTCCAACGACCGCGTCGAGAAGGTCGGCGACGTGCTCAAGGAAGGCGACATGGTCAAGGTCAAGGTGCTGGAAGTCGACAAGCAGGGCCGCATCCGCCTGTCGATGAAGGCCATCGAGGAAGGCGAGGGCGCCCCGGCCGCATAAGCCGCAAGCGCGTCCTGTTGTTGTTTGTCAGAGGCGACTCCGGTCGGTTCTGGTGAACCAAAGATCAAGCGGGCTTCGGCCCGCTTTTTCTTTGTCCGGACGCTCCCCGGCTATTTGGCCCCCTTGTATGAGCGCCCCATGGGCGCGACCGCCGTACTGCGCATGCCACGGTCGCGGGCATGGCCCGCTCCTACAAAAAAACGGCCGCGCTTGGAGCGGAGTTTGCTCCGCTGCGGTACCGTCGCCGCCGATATCTCAGCCGAGCAAGCTCGGCTCTACCAAAGGCTAACGCCCCCCTAACGCGGAATCGTCGTGTTCGGCTTTAAAAAGATAACGATTCCCATTTACAATCAACATCGAATCTCAACCTCGGAGCACATGCATGAATTATCGGATGGGTCTGCTGGCCGCCGCCTGCGTAGTGGTGCTGGGTGCCTGTGACAGCCGCACGCCGGAGCCGTCGCGCTCGACCACAACGCCGGCCGTGGCTGACCGGGCAAGCGTCGCAGCTCCAAGCGCTCCGGCGCCCGCGCCCGTTGCCAGCGAACCTGCGGCACCCCCGTCCCCTGCAGTTGCACAACTGGATGAGTACGCTGAAAAGGCGCGCGAGCTGTCGGCGGCCATTGCATCGCGCGCGGACACCTCGCAGCTGCAGGAACAGACCGAGGCGCTGCTCGATCTCGCAGGCGAAATCTCACCCGCCTACAGCACCCGCCACCCGCACTGCGTCGAATACCTGGAGGCAGCGCTGGCAGTCCGCGATACCTGGAGCGATCTCGACCACGAGACCATCGAGCGGGACTACCACCATGACGGCGCGCTGCCGAAGCCCGACAACGTCGGCGTTTGCTACCACATGAAGGATCTGATCGTGCATCCGGCCACGGTGCTGGTGCTGCTGTCGCAATCGCAGCCCGACTTTGACCAGGCCAAGCGCGAGATCGACGAAGTCATCGCCCACCTCGGTGCGGTACGCATGCAGTTGTAGACCGCCGTAACGAAGCATTCCAGGCGCATGGGCTTACCCCGACATGCCGGGGTAAGCCCCTCTCTCGATGGAGAAGGGTGGCGGCCGGCGCAATCAGGCATTCGTCGCGTGGTGCGGGCTCGACGCGTCTGTCAACCGCTTACCTAGTGCGCCGCGCATTGCGACAATCCCGGTTCCACCGCCGCCCGGCGGTTCAGCAGACCGGACCCGATGCCTGAACTCTCTCCCCAGCTCGCCCGCAAGATCGCCCACGCCATCGCCGGGGAAATCGGCGCCCAGCCGGCGCAGGCGGTGGCCGCGATCGGGTTGCTCGACGAGGGCGCAACGGTGCCGTTCATCGCGCGCTATCGAAAAGAGGTCACCGGCGGGCTCGACGACACGCAACTGCGCAATCTCGAGACGCGGCTGGGCTACCTGCGCGAGCTGGAGGATCGGCGGGCGACGGTGTTGGCGAGCATCGGGGAGCAAGGCAAGCTCAGCGACCAGTTGCGTGGCGAGATTGACGCGGCCGACAGCAAGGCGCGCCTGGAAGATCTGTACCTGCCGTACAAGCCCAAGCGCCGCACCAAGGCGCAGATCGCGCGTGAGGCGGGGCTGGAGCCGTTGGCCGACGGGCTGCTCGCCGATCCTTCGCGGGTGCCGGAGGACTTCGCCGCCGGTTTCCTCGATGCCGACAAGGGCGTGGCCGACACCAAGGCCGCGCTCGATGGCGCGCGCGCGATCCTGATGGAGCGCTGGGGCGAGGATGCGGCGCTGGTCGGCGAGCTGCGCAACTGGCTGCACGAGGTCGGGGTGATCCGCGCGCGCGTGGCCGAGGGCAAGGAGAACGAGGGCGCCAAATACCGCGACTATTTCGACCACGCCGAGTCGCTGGCGAAGATCCCCTCGCATCGTCTGCTGGCGCTGTTGCGCGCGCGGCGCGAGGAGGTGCTGTTCCTGGACCTCGATCCGGGCAGCGACGCCGCAGCCGGGCATGCCTCGGCCGAGGGCCGCGTCGCGCACCATGCGGGCATCCAGGCGCAGGGCCGCCCGGCCGACGCATGGTTGCTCGCTGCGTGCCGCATGACCTGGCGCGCCAAGCTGCAGCTGCACCTGATGCTCGACCTGTTCGGCCAGGCGCGCGAGAAGGCCGAGGCCGAAGCGATCGCGGTGTTCGGCGACAACCTCAAGGACCTGCTGCTGGCCGCGCCGGCCGGGCCGCGCGCGGTGCTGGGGCTCGATCCAGGCCTGCGCACCGGGGTCAAGGTCGCGGTGGTCGATCGCACTGGCAAACTGGTCGCCAGCGACACGATCTACCCGCACCAGCCGCGCAACCAGTGGGACGCATCGCTGCACACGCTGCGGGCGCTGTGCGCGACACATGCGGTCGAGCTGGTCGCGATCGGCAACGGCACCGCCTCGCGCGAGACCGACAAGCTGGCCGGTGAGCTGATCAAGCTCTGCCCCGAGATCAAGCTGCAGAAGATCGTGGTCAGCGAGGCCGGCGCCTCGGTGTACTCGGCCTCCGAACTGGCGGCAAAGGAATTCCCCGGTCTCGACGTCAGCATCCGTGGTGCGGTCTCGATCGCGCGGCGTCTGCAGGATCCCCTTGCCGAACTCGTGAAGATCGAACCGAAATCGATTGGTGTCGGTCAGTACCAGCACGATGTCGATGGCTATCGACTCGCGCGGGCGCTGGACGCGCGCGTGGAGGACTGTGTCAACGCGGTCGGCGTGCACGTCAACACCGCCTCGGCTGCGTTGCTGGCGCGGGTGTCGGGGCTGTCCTCGACGGTGGCGGAGAACATCGTGGTGTATCGCGACCACAACGGCGGCTTCCGTTCGCGCCGCGAGCTGTTGAAGGTGCCGCGCCTGGGCGAGAAGACCTTCGAGCAATGCGCGGGTTTCCTTCGTATCGCCGATGGCGATCAGCCGCTGGATGCGTCATCGGTGCACCCGGAGGCCTACCCGCTGGTCGAGCGCATCGTGAATGGCTGCGGCCGCGGGCTCAAGCAGGTGATTGGTGATGCGTCGTTCCTGCGCGCGATCAAGCCGGAACAGTTCACCGATGACAGGTTCGGCGTGCCGACCGTGCGCGACATCCTCAGGGAACTGGAGAAACCCGGCCGCGACCCGCGCCCGGAGTTCAAGGCCGCGCGTTTCGCCGAGGGCGTCGAGCAGCTCAAGGACCTGAAGGTCGGCATGATCCTGGAGGGCGTGGTGAGCAACGTCGCCGCATTCGGCGCGTTCGTCGACATCGGCGTGCACCAGGATGGCCTCGTGCACGTGTCGGAGCTCGCCGATCGGTTCGTGCGCAACCCGAGTGAGGTGGTGAAGGTCGGGGATCGAACGCGGGTGGTGGTGCTCGGTGTCGACCGCGACCACATAGCCGCTGCGGTGCTGCTCGACCACCCGCGCCGGCCGCGCCTGCGGGTGGGCGGCCATCAGCTCGCGCCACTGGCTGACCGCGGGCAGACCGTCGGCATCGAGCGGCCAACCGATCGCCTGCAATGCGGCGAGTTCGGGGGTCATCGGGGGTGCGGGGCGCCATGCATGCGGTCGATTCTAAGCCGAAGCGGTTTTGGTAGGAGCGGCTTCAGCCGCGATGTGAAACCGGACGCGCGGCGGTGCATCCGATCGCGGCTGAAGCCGCTCCTACACCGCATCGAGTTGGGCTAGGCTGGCGGCTCACCCAAACCGCCTGCTCCGATGTCCAGCCTCAAGACCCGCGAACGCCTGTCCGAAGTCCGCTACGAGATCCGCGGCGAGCTCGCCCGCCGCGCCCGCGAACTCGAGGCCCAGGGCCGCACGCTGATCAAGCTCAAGATCGGAAGAG
>JAHWKC010000059.1 GCA_019348095.1 Pseudomonadota bacterium
CACCCGCCTGCGCGAGGTGCAGGTGTTGCACGACCAGCTGCGCGGCCTGCTCGAAGACCCGCGTTTCGATCCGCCGCTGCAGCCGCGCGAGATCGCCGTGTTGGCGCCGGACATCGACCCCTATGCGCCCTACATCGAAACCGTGTTCGGTGGCCTGTCCGGGCGCGCCGAGTTCATCCCCTACGCGTGGGCCGACGCCAGCCCGCTGGCGGCCGAGCCGCTGGCCGAGGTGTTCCTGCGCCTGCTGGCCCTGCCGATCTCGCGCTTCGGCTTGAGCGAGGTGCTCGACCTGCTGGGAACACCGGCGATCGCCGAACAGGCCGGTCTCGATACGCCGGCGCTGGAGCGCCTGCGCGGCTGGTTGTGCGACGCCGGCGTGCGCTGGGGGCTGGACGCGGCGCATCGCCAGCGCCTCGACGCGCCACGGGATGACGCCTACACCTGGGCGTTCGCGCTGGACCGCCTGCTGCTCGGCCACGCCAGCGGCGCTGACGACGCCATCGCCGGCGTCGCGCCCTGGACCGGGCTGGAAGGCGGCGCACTCGATGCGCTCGATGCGCTGATCCGGCTGCTGCGCGTGCTGGCCCGGAACGAGCGCGCGTTCGCCGCGGCGATGACGCCGGCGCATTGGCACGAGCGCCTGCTCGGGCTGCTCGCCGCGCTGCTGCCGCAGCGCCCGCGCGCGGATGCCGACCAGCGCACCCTCGATCGCCTGCGCACGCTGCTCAAGGACTTCGCCGACGCCGCGCAGCGCGCCGGTGTCGAGATGGCGGTGCCGCCGGAGGTGGTGCGTGCACATTTCCAGGCCGTGCTCGGCGAGGCCGACACGCGTGCGCCACTGCTGACCGGCGGGGTCAGCTTCGGGCGGATGGTGCCGATGCGCTTGCTGCCGTTCCGCGCGATCTGCGTGCTCGGCATGAACGATGGCGACTACCCACGGCGTGATCCGGCCGGCGGGCTCAACCAGCTCACCGCCGAGCTCGGCACCGGCGCACGCCGCCGCGGTGACCGCTCGCTGCGCGACGACGATCGTTTTTTGTTCCTGCAGTTGTTTGCCGCGGCGGCCGACGTGTTCTACCTCAGCTATCTGGGCGCAGACCCGCGCGATGGCAGCGAGCGCGAGCCGTCGGTGCTGGTGTCGGAACTGCTCGATGTCTCCGCGCGCTACCACGCGGCGGCCGACCAGGCCCGCGAGGCGCTGGTGGTGCGGCATCCACTTCAGCCGTTCGCACCGGGCGCGTTCGGCGCGGCCGACGACGAGGCGATGCCCGAGCCGCGCCGCTTCAGCTACCGCGACGAGTGGCGCCCGGCCGCAGCGGCCGCGCACGGCGCGCGCCACGAACTCGGCGCGTGGCTGGCATCGCCGCTGCCACCAACCGGCGATACGGACACCCTGTCGCTGGCCGAGCTGCGCGCATTCCTGCGTGATCCGCCGCTGGCCTTCCTGCGCCAGCGACTTGGCCTGCGCCTGCCTGAGGGCGCCGATGCCGCGGTCGATGTCGAGCCGCTGGCGCTGCCCGGCCGCGGCCTGCAGCGCCACCACCTGCAGCAGGCGGTGTTCGAGGCCTGCGCACGCGGCGGCATCGACACCTTGCATGCGCAGTTGCGCGCGCGCGCACTGCTGCCATCCGGCCCGCTCGGCGAGCGCCAGCTGGAGCAGTTGCTAGCCGAGGTGCAGCCGTATGCCGATGCGTTTTCCAACTGGTGCGGCGGCGATGAGCAGCCACGCATGTTCGAGCTCGACCTGGGCGAGGTCCAGCTGCACGGGCGGCTCGAGGCGCTGTACCCGGCCGGCCTGGCGCGGTTCCGCTTCGACACCCTGCACGGGCCGGCGCAGATCGCGCACGGGCTCGACTGGCTGGTGCTGTCGGCGCTCGGCGAGCGGCTGCCGCTGGCGCAGTTCGCCAAGGCCGCAAGTGGCGCGGGGCCGCATCTGCGCGAGGCGATCGCGCCGGAGCAGGCGCGCGCCGCCCTGCGTGCGCTGCTGACCCTGCGCGCCTGGGGCCTGCGCGAACCGCTGCCGTTTTTGCCGCGCGCCGGCTGGCTCTGGTACGAATGCGAACTGGCCGGCAAGGACGGCTGGGCCAAGGCCGAGGCGCAATGGCACGGCGGCCGCAGCTGGGGCGAAGGCGCGACGGTCAGCGCCGAGCTGGCGTTGCGCGGGCGCGACCCGTTCGCCGATGCGGAGCTGGGCGAATCGTTCCGCGAGATCGCGCGGCTGGTATTCGGCGCGGTCGTGCACGGCCGCAGCGAGGAATTCGGCGACGCCGACGCAGGCGCCGACGTGGCGGGGGCGAGCGCATGAACGCCGAAGGCCACACCGCCCCCATTGATCCCTACCTCGATGTGCCGCTGGAGGGGCTGCAACTGATCGAGGCCAGCGCCGGCACCGGCAAGACCTACACCCTGGCGACGCTGGTCACCCGGCTGGTGATCGAACGCAGCCTGCGCGTCAGCCAGATCCTCGCGGTCACCTTCACCGAGGCGGCCACGCAGGAACTGCGCGAACGGCTGCGCCAACGCTTCGCGCTTGCCGCGCGCGTCGCTGAACACATCGCCGCCGGCCCGTCCATACCTGGCGACAGCAGCGGCGCCGGCGGTGCCGAAGCCGAGCTGACCCGCACGCTGATCCAGCGCCAGCTGCAGCACGAGGACGCGGCATCGTTGCGGGCGCGGCTGCAGCGCGCCGCGCACGAGATCGACCTGGCCGCGGTGTTCACCATCCACGGCTTCTGCGCCCGCGTGCTGGGCGAGCACGCACTGGAGACCGGGCAGGCGTTCGTGCGGCCGGAGATGATCGGCAGCGATCGCGAGCTGCGCGACGAGGTCGCGCACGATCTGTGGCGCGCATGCGGTGCCGACCCGGCCAGCGCCGAGTTGCTGCAGGCACAGTGGTCGGGGCCTGATCAGCTGGCCGACGACCTCGGCGGCTTGTTGCGCGCGCCGCAGTTGCTGCCGGCGCTGCCCGAGGCCAGCCCCGATCCGCTGCCGGCGGTGCTCGGCGCGCTGGAGACGCTGCGAGAGGAATTCGTGCGGCATGGCGAGGAGGCCCGTACGGCGCTCGATGCCGCCATCGCCGGGATGGTGATCGACGGCCGCAAGGCGCGTGCGGCGAGTTCCGACAAGGCCTGGGCGGCGTTGGCAGCGGGTCTCGCCAGTGGCCGGCTGGCGCGCACTGACGACCATCTCGACAAGCTCACCCCGGCGCGCCTGCGCGAGTGCGCCAAGGCCGGCGCCGAGCACAGGCTGCCGACCTCGCCGCTGTTCGACGCACTGGCCGATTGGTTCGCCGCCGACGACGCGCGTGCGCGGTGGTTGGAGCAATGCGGGCTCATCCTGGTCCACCGCGTGCGTGATCAAGCCGCCGTTCGCCTCGCCCGCCTCAAGCGCGTGCGCCGCGTGCAGACTTTCGACGACCTCATCGACGGCGTCGCCGCCGCACTCGAGGGTCCGCACGGCGAGGCGCTGGCCGAACAGCTGCGCGCGCGCTACGCGGTCGCGCTGGTCGATGAATTCCAGGACACCGACGCGCGCCAGTGGACGATCTTCGAACGCGTGTTCGGCGCGGGCAACCTGTTCCTGATCGGCGACCCCAAGCAGGCGATCTACCGCTTCCGTGGCGGCGACGTGCACACCTACCTCGCGGCCGCCGACCAGGCGATCCGGGCGCCCGCGCTGGGCCGGAACTTCCGCTCGCGCCCGGCGCTGCTGCGCGCGGTCGGGGCCTTGTACCGGCACGCCGGCGAGGCCGCGTTCGTCGATCCGCGGATCCGCTTCCAGGCCATGCAGCCCGGCGGCCGCAGCAGCGATGCCAACTTCCAGCGAGACGGGCGCGTGGCGCCGGCACTGACGGTGCGGCTGCTGCCACCACCGGACGACGGTCGCAAGCAGCCTCAGTGGAATGCGCCCGAATCGCGCGAGCTCGCCACCCGCGCCTGCGTCGCCGAGATCCATGCACTGCTCGGCGAGGCCCGCGCCGGCCGCGCGTCGATCGGGCCGCGGCCGGTGCAGGCCGGCGACATCGCGGTGCTGGTGCGCAGCCACGACGAGGCCGCGCGCATGCAGGCCGGCCTCGGCGCGGCCGGTATTGCGGCGGTCGCGGCGGGCCGGCAGAGCCTGTTCGCGACCGCGCAGGCCATCGAGCTGCTGACCGTGTTCGAAGCGCTGCTGCAGCCCGGCGACGAAGGCCGCCTGCGCGCGGCGCTGGCGACGGTGCTGCTCGGGCTCGATGCCGAAGCGGTCGCCCGCCTGGACGAGGATCCGGGTTGGCAACAGACATGGCAGTCGCGCGCGCTGGGCTGGCGCGAACGCTGGCAGCGGCACGGGCCGCTGGCGCTGGTCGCCGACATGTGCGCGCAGCACGCGCCGCGCCTGCTCGGGCTGGTCGACGGCGAGCGCCGGCTGAGCAACCTGCTGCAAATCGGCGAGGCGCTGCAGGACGCCGACGCGCGCGCACTGGGCCTGCACGGGCTGGTCGACTGGCTGCGCACGCGCATCCGCGATGCCGATCCGAACGACGAGCAGCAGCAACTGCGGCTGGAGTCGGACGCACGCCGGGTGCAGATCGTCACCCTGCACAAGAGCAAGGGGCTGGAGTACCCGCTGGTGTTCCTGCCGTTCGCCGGCATCGGCAAGGAGCCGCGCAGCCGGCGCTGGTGCGAGGTGCCGGGCGACACCGGCCGGGTGCTGCACCTGCGCCCCGATGACGAGGCCGTTGCTGCGTGGAGGCGCGAGGAGCGCGCCGAGGACGCGCGCCTGCTCTACGTCGGCCTGACCCGCGCGCAGCAGGCGCTGTGGCTGGCCAGCGGCCCGCTGTACAAGGCGGCCGACACGCCGCTGGCGGCGATGCTGGCGGACTTGCAGGCCCTGTCGGCCGACAATGCAGGCGCGGTCGTGATCGACGACAGCGGCGCGCCGCCGACCCGCCTCACCGCCCTGCCGCCGCAGCACGCCGCCGGGTTGCCCGAGGCGCGGCGCCCGCAGCGGGTGCTGTCGCGCGACTGGTGGGTCTACAGCTTCACCCAACTCGCGCGCGCCGGCCGCGGCGAAGCCGAAGCGGCGGCGCCCGAGCCGGCCACCCCTGTCGTCACACTCGAACGCGGCGCCGATGACGAGCCCGACACGCCCGCCGCGGACGGCATTGCCGCGGACGGCAGCGGCGCGCAGGGCAGTACCGCAGTCGCGACGCCCGGCGGCGCGCGCTTCTCCGGCAGCCGCTTCGGCAATGTGCTGCACGAGGCACTGGAGCATGTCGACTTCGCCGCCTGGCGCGACTGGCGCGACGATGCGCCACCCCCTGGGCAGGCCGCGCCGCTGCGCGATGCGTTGCGCGCCGCGGGATACGCCGAGGGCGAGCTCGATGACGGCGTCATGCAGCTGGCCGGGCTGATCGGAAGCACGTTGACCGTCGCCCTGCCCGAAGGCGCACGCCTGTGCGCGGTGCCATTGCAGGCGCGGCGCGCCGAGATGGAGTTCCACTTCGCGCTGCAGCCGACCGACGTCGAGGCGCTGCTGGCGACGCTGCATGCCCACGGGGTGGTGCCGCAGCGCCATGCCTTCGGGGCGCGGCACCGGCTGGAAGGTCTGATGACCGGCAAGATCGACCTGGTCTACGAACACGCCGGCCGCTACTACGTGCTCGACTACAAATCCAACCGCCTGCCGGGCTATGACGCCGCCACCCTGGAGCGTGCGATGGCCGACAGCGAGTACACCCTGCAGGCGCTGATCTACACCCTCGCGCTGCACCGCTGGCTGCGCTTCCGGCGCGGGGCCGAGTACGACTACGCGCGCGATTTCGGCGGCGTGCGCTACCTGTTCTGCCGCGGCCTGGACGCGCAGGCCCGGCCCTCGCCCGGCATCCACGCGCACACTCCGGCGCCGGCGCTGGTGGATGCACTCGATGCCCTGTTCGGTGCGCACGGAGGCCGCGCATGAGCCTGCTCGATTCGCTGTACCGGCACGGCGGGCTGCGCGCGCTCGATCATGCGCTGGGCCAGAGCCTGCGCCGGCTGGGCCGCACCGAAAGCGGCGCCAGTGACAACGGCGGTGGCGATTCGGTGCTCGCCGCCGCCGCACTGGCCTCCTGCGCCATTGGCCATGGCCACGCCGCGTTCGATCCCGCGCGCCCGCAGGTGCTGTTCGATGCCGCGGTCGCTTGGCCCGCACCGCAGGCGTGGCTGGATGCGCTGGGCGGTTCGCGCTGGGTCGGCACGCCCGCGCCGACCGAGCTCGCCCCGGCCGATGTGCCGCTGGTGCTGGAAGCCGGGCTGCTGTACCTGCGGCGCTACCGCGAATACGAGCGCCGCCTGGCCGCCGGGCTGCTGCGGCTGGCCGCGCAGTCGCCGGCGCGCTCGGACCCCGCCGCACTGGCGCCGCTGTTCGCCGCGCTGTTTCCGGGCGCGGCCGCGGGCGCCGGTGACCAACAGGCACGCGCGGCGGCCTTGGCGCTGCGTTGCGCGCTGCTGCTGGTCACCGGCGGGCCCGGCACCGGCAAGACCACCACGATTGCGCGCTTGCTGTTGCTGCTGATCGCCCAGGCACGCCACGCCGGGAACGAGCCGCCGCGCATCGCGCTGGCCGCGCCGACCGGTCGCGCCGCCGAGCGCATGGCCGGCAGCCTGCGTCACGCGGTAGACGGCCTGCGCGAAGTGCCGGGGATCGATGCGGACCTGTGCGACGCGCTGCCGGCGCAGGCGCGCACGCTGCACCGCCTGCTCGGCACCATCCCCGACAGCCCGCACTTCCGCCACGACGCGGCACATCCGCTGCCGTTCGAGGTGATCGTGGTCGACGAGGCCTCGATGGTCGACCTGCCGCTGATGTGCAAGCTGGTCGAGGCGGTGGCCGATGGCACGCGGCTGGTACTGCTCGGCGATCCCGACCAGTTGCCGTCGGTCGAGGCCGGCGACGTGCTCGCCGCGATCGTGGCCGCGGCCGGGCCGGACGAGGCGTGGCCGCCGGCGCTCGCCGCGGAGCTCGCGCCGTTGTTGCCGGTCGGTCCCCGACCGGCCGCGGCCGGCGGCGGCAGGGAGCTCGACGCACCGCCGGATGGCGCAGCTGCCGCGGTGCTTGCCGGGCATCGGGTGCACCTGCGGCGCGGCTACCGGCAGAGCGAATCGCTCGATCTCGCGCCGCTCGCCGCCGCGGTGCGCGAGGGCGATGCCGATACCGCGCTGGCGCTGCTGCGCGGCGGCGAGCTGGCCGGCGTGCACTTTCACGAGGACCTGCTCGAGCCACTGGCCGGCGGCGTCGGCGAAGCGCTGCTGGGCGCCTGGCGCCCGCTGCTCCAGATCCACGATCCGGCCGCCGCGCTTGCGCTGGCCGCGCGCGCGCGGCTGCTGACCGCGGTGCGCGAGGGCCCGCACGGCGCACGCACGCTCAATGCACGCATCGAGGAGGCACTGGCCGGGGCGCAGCACCCGCGCTACTACCATGGTCGGCTGCTGCTGATCACCGAAAACAGCTATCGCCACGGCCTGTTCAACGGCGACATCGGCGTTTGCCTGCGCGGCGAGGACGGCGTCATCGCCGCGTGGTTCGCCGGTGGCGAGGGCGTGCGCGGCCTGCATCCGGCCGCCCTGCCGGCGCACGAGGGCGCGTTCGCGATGACCGTGCACAAGGTCCAAGGCTCGGAGTTTGACCAGGTCTGGCTGCAGTTGCCGCGGCAGGACGGGCGCGGCTTGTCACGCGAACTGCTGTACACCGGCCTGACCCGTGCCCGCGATGCGCTGCACCTGTGCGCCAGCGAGCCGGTGCTGCGCGCCGCGCTGGCGCGCCGCACCGCGCGCGTGTCCGGACTGGAGTGGCGCTTGCGCGCGGCACCGGGCTCGCCGTAGCACGCTAGAAGTAGAGCGGAGCTTGCTCCGCTGTCGGCCGCGCCGGGGAAGCGACAGTCGAGCAAGCTCGGCTCTACGGCGCTGGAGTACGATGACCGACCCGCAGCCGCACTTCCCACGCCATGGCAGATTCCTCCAAGCCCACGCGCGAACAGGCCGAAGCCGCCGTCCGCACCCTGCTCAGCTGGGCCGGTGACGACCCCGCGCGCGAAGGCCTGCTCGACACCCCCAAGCGCGTCGTCGATGCCTACGGCGACTGGTTCCAGGGCTACAGCGCCGACCCGCGCGAATACCTGTCGCGCACGTTCGAGGAAGTGGCCGGCTACGACGAGTTGAACGTGCTGCGCGACATCGAGTTCGAGAGCCACTGCGAGCACCACATGGCGCCGATCATCGGCAAGGCCCACGTCGGCTACCTGCCCGACGGCAAGGTGGTCGGCATCAGCAAGCTGGCGCGCGTGGTGGAGGCCTATGCCCGGCGGCTGCAGGTGCAGGAAAAGCTGACCGCGCAGATCGCCGGGGTGATCCAGGACGTGCTGCAGCCGCGCGGGGTCGGCGTGGTGGTGGTCGGCGCGCACGAATGCATGACCACCCGCGGGGTGCACAAGCGCGGCGTCAGCATGATCACCTCCAAGATGCTCGGCAGCTTCCGCGAGGATGCGCGCACCCGCGCGGAGTTCCTGCGCTTCATCGATGTCGGGCCCGGGCGCTGAGCGCGGCGTCTATCGGGCGAGGACCCAGCCGAGCAAGCTCGGCTCTACGGGGAAACCTCGTGGCCCCGGTAGTAGCGGGCGGGCGCCGCGAGCGTCGCGATCTGGACGAAGAGCTCGCGGCCAAGAGCCGCTTCTACAAGTGCCTGATTGCGTAGCCGGGCTGTGCCGGGCGCTGCGGCGGATTACCCTGTCGGCATGAAACCTCTCTTCTGTGCCATCACTGTTGCCTTCGTTGCCCTGACAGGCTGCGACGATTCGCCCCAGGCAGCCGCGCCCGCGGCACCGCCCACGCCCGCGCTGAGCGTCACCGAATGGGTCTTGCCGACCGCGGCGGGCGCCGCGCAGCCGGATCTTGTGGCGAGCAGCGACGGTCTGCTGCTGTCGTGGATCGAGCCGCTCGAATCCGGCCATGCCTTGCAGTTCGCGCGCTACCGCGGCGGGGCCTGGGGCGCGCCGCGACAGATCGCGCGCGGCGAGGACTGGTTCGTCAACTGGGCCGACACCCCGCACCTGGCGAGCACCGCCGATGGTGCGCTGTGGGCCCATTGGCTGCAGAAGTCCGCCGCCGCGACCTACGCCTACGACATCGCGCTGACGCGCTCGGAGGACGGCGGCGCGAGCTGGTCGACGCCGGTGCTGGTCAACGACGACGGCACGCCGACTGAGCATGGTTTTGTTTCGCTGTGGCCGATGTCCGACAGCAGCCTCGGCGTGGCCTGGCTCGACGGCCGCGAGACCGGCAGCGGCGGGCATGGCGCCCACGCCACGTCATCGGGCGCGATGACCCTGCGCGCGGCCGGCTTCGATGCCGCCCTGCAGCGCAGCGGTGAGACCCGCATCGATGCGATGACCTGCGACTGCTGCCAGACCGATGTCGCACTCACCGCACGCGGCCCGCTGCTGGTGTATCGCGACCGCACGCCCGCGGAGATCCGCGACATCGCGGTCAGTCGGCTGCAGGGCGGCCGCTGGAGCGCCGGGCGCAGCGTGCATGACGACCAATGGACCATGCCGGCCTGTCCGGTCAACGGACCGGCGGTGGCGGCGCGCGGCGGCGAGGCGGTGGTGGCGTGGTACACCGCCGCCGGCGGCACACCGGCGCTCAAGCTGGCGCGCAGCACCGATGCCGGCGAGTCCTTCGGCGCGCCGGTCACGTTCGACCGTGGCGAGCAGGTCCAGGGCCGTGTCGACGTCGCGCTCGATGGGCAGGCGGCCTGGGTGCTGTGGCTGCGCGAGGACGCGCAGGGCCAGTCGCTGCAGCTCGCGCGCCATGCCGCGGACCTGTCGCGCGAACTGCAACGGGTCGAGGTGGCGCGCCTGCAGGGCCGCGGTCGCGGCACCGGTTTCCCGCAACTGGTGCTGGCCGGCGACACCGCGCACGTGGTGTGGACCGATGTGGTCGATGGCCGTCCCCGGCTGCGTGGCGCCCAGATATCCGCGGACAATCCCGCCCCACGCTTTTAGGAGCGGCTTCAGCCGCGATGAGGGTCAGAAGCCTTGACGCGGATCAGAGCGAAAAAAGCGGATAAGGCTTTTTGTGGAACAGTTTTTTGTACACGGTTCGATTCTGCTCTTTTCGCTCTTTTCGCTCTGATCCGCGTCAAAAGCTCTTGTGCCTCTACGACATCCCCGTCCGGCGCCCGGCCGCGCTCAGTCGCCGGGCGTGGGCAGCTCGGCCGCGCGGTCGGCCTGGTGCGCGGCGTCCTCGCGGTAGTTCGGCGGCAGCCGCTGGTGGATCGCGGTCGCGGCGATGGCGGCATGGCCGACCGCGACGCTGATCTGGTTGAGCGCGCTGACGATGTCGCCGATCGCATAGAGGCCGTCGATGCTGGTCTGCAGCTTGGCGTCGACCAGCAGTTCCTGCGCCTGGTCGACCTCGGCGACCGGGTCCACCGCAACAGGCCGCTACTCGAGCTCCGCGCCCACGCTGATGACGTGCTCGACGCGGTGCTGTCCCGGGCGTGCGTGTAGCGGTCACCGGGGCCACGGGCAACGTCGGGACGTCCCTGCTGACCGCCCTGGCAGGGGATCCGACGGTGACGTCCATCGTCGGCATCGCCCGGCGGATGCCCCCCGTGGCGCTTCCCAAGGTCGAATGGCGGGCGGCCGACGTGGTGAAAGACGACCTCCTGCCGCTGTTCCGGGGGGCCGACGCGGTCGTGCACCTCACCTGGATCGTGCAACCCAACCACCAGGAGGGCGACTTGCGGGCCGTCAACGTCGGAGGCAGCCGCCGCGTCCAGGACGCCGTGGCGGCGGCCGAGGTCCCAATCCTGGTGAACGCGTCGGCTTTC